>JAQVCU010000027.1 GCA_028689635.1 Oscillospiraceae bacterium | reverse complement strand
CGTTGAGGGCGATCTGGCGGATCGGCTCCTCCAGGGCTTTCTGGACGATCTTCGCGCCGGTGCGCTCGTCGCCTTCGGTCTGGGCGATCACCTTTTCCACAGCGGGAATGGCGTTGATGAGAGCCACGCCGCCGCCGGCGACGATGCCTTCCTCCACCGCGGCTTTGGCGGCGGAAAGGGCGTCCTCAATGCGCAGCTTTTTCTCTTTCATCTCCACCTCGGTGGCAGCGCCGACCTTGATGACGGCTACGCCGCCGGAGAGCTTAGCCAGGCGCTCCTGGAGCTTCTCGCGGTCAAATTCGGAAGTCGTGGTCTCGATCTGATTTTTGATCTGGGCGATGCGGCCGCGGATCTCGTCGGCGGAACCGGCGCCGTCCACGATGATGGTATTCTCTTTCTGGACTTTGACCTGGCGGGCACGGCCCAGCTGAGACATGGTGGCGTCCTTCAGCTCCAGGCCCAGCTCTTCGCTGATCACCTCGCCGCCGGTGAGGATGGCAATATCCCGCAGCATCTCTTTTCTTCTGTCGCCAAAGCCGGGGGCTTTTACGGCCACGCAGGTAAAAGTGCCGCGCAGTTTATTGACGATCAGGGTGGAGAGGGCCTCGCCCTCTACGTCCTCGGCAATGATGACCAGTTTTTTGCCAGCCTGGACGATCTGCTCCAGCAGAGGCAGGATCTCCTGTACGGCAGAGATCTTTTTATCGGTGATGAGGACCAGGGCGTCGTCGATGACGGCCTCCATCTTATCCATATCGGTGGCCATGTAGGGGGTGATGTAGCCGCGGTCGAACTGCATGCCTTCCACGACCTCGCTGTAGGTCTCGGCGGTCTTGGATTCCTCGATGGTGATAACGCCGTCGGCGGAAACCTTATCCATGGCTTCGCTGATCAGCTTGCCGACAAACTCGTCGTCGGAGGAAACGGTGGCGACCCGGGCGATATCATCGGAGCAGGTAATTTTCTTCGAATTGGCAATAACGGCGTCCATCGCGCCTTTGACAGCCTTCTGGATACCTCTTTTGATCACCATGGGGTTGGCGCCGGCTACAACGTTTTTCATGCCCTCGCGGACAAAAGCCTGGGCCAGCAGAGTGGCGGTGGTGGTGCCGTCGCCGGCGGCGTCGTTGGTCTTGGTGGCAACTTCTTTTACCAGCTGCGCGCCCATATTTTCAAAGGGATCCTCCAGCTCGATCTCCTTGGCGATGGTAACGCCGTCGTTGGTGATGAGAGGAGCGCCGAATTTTTTATCCAGAACCACGTTGCGGCCTTTAGGCCCCAGGGTGATCTTGACCGTATTCGCCAGCTGGTCGATACCGGCCTGCAGGGCTTTTCTGGCTTCTTCGCCGTAAATAATCTGTTTTGCCATGATAAAATCCTCCTATATGTTTATTGATGTAGGTCTCAGTCGACGATGGCCAGAATGTCATCCTGGCGCAGGATGGTATATTCCTCGCCGTCCACCTTTACTTCGGTGCCGGCATATTTGCTCATCAGGACTTTATCGCCTTTTTTCAGATACATCTTCACTTCTTTGCCGTCCACCAGGCCGCCGGGGCCCACTGCCACAACTTCCGCCACCTGGGGTTTTTCCTTGGCGGCGCCGGCCAGGATGATCCCGCTCTTGGTGGTCTCTTCCGCTTCCAGCATTTTGATGACTACTCTGTCTGCCAAAGGTTTGATCGTCATAATAATGTCCTCCTATATCAAATTTTGAACACATTTTTATTGGCACTCATTTATTCTGAGTGCTAATAACTATTTTATCCATATCCGGAAAAAAATCAAGGGGGTTTTGCAAAATATTTTTAATTTTTCATATCGTTCACAATTTTTTCATCATTTTTGCGAGGAAATCCGCCCAACTCTGCAAAAAAATGACCTCTCTTTGCACAAAAACCGCCTGTCTGTGCAAAAAAGTCCCCCTATCGCGCAAAAAAGGCGGCGCTCCAAAACGCCGCCCAGGGCCCTACGCCAGGCCTGCTGGGTCGATATCCGACTCCACCGATATTTCAAAACGCGCCGCGGCAAGCTCCCGCCGGTAATCCGCCGCGTGTTCCCGCCAAAAATCCGGCTGATATTTCACGACATAGTTTGCAAGGCCCACCGGGTCGGCCTCCCATTCTTCCGCCAGGCGCTCCATCGTTGCGCGGATCTCGTCCGCGATCAGCGCCGATTGCGCCCGGGCATAACGCTCCAGCCTGGCCCCCTGCTCTTCGGATCCCTCGTTTTTCAGGGGCTCCGCCACCGTGCTGTTCACCTGCAGCCAAACGCCGAAAACAAGCTTTCCTTCTTCTATCCTCGGGCGGATGCGCAGAGATCCCTCCCGGGCCAGCAGCGAAACCGCCCCCTCTTCCCCTTCCAAAAGGGTGATCTGCGTCTTTCGGATCCCGCCGCGCAGCCACAGCATCCCCCGGGTCTCCTCCGGGGATATTTCCCCCGCCAGGCGCCCATCCTTTAAAACGGCCGTACCCGAGACCTCGATCAGCGGGTTATCCGGGTCGCTCCCGCCCAGCCGCACCACCGGCAAAAAGGCGTCTACCCATGCGTTTTCCATGGCCCCTGCCAGATCCCGAACGCGGGCGCGGATCAGATTGCCGTTGCTGCGATAGTTTTCCAGCATCATTTTGGTGGCGAGCACCGGAAGCATGCTCCCCTCCAGCTTTGCCGAAAGAATATCCTGCGCTCGGGCGTCCGCCATCATCATATCTACATTGGGACGGGATTGGGGCGCAGTGTTAAAAAAACGCACCGTCTCCTTTGTCCCCTGCGCCGTCAGGCCGCGGCCCAGCACGATCAATTTGTTGTGGCCGTAAAACACCTCTTTTCCCTGCTTGAGGGTAGCGTTTTCCAGAGCTTCCGAAACGCTTCGCCCCGATACCTGTACGATCCGGCAGCCGGTTTTCCCAGAGGCGTCGCCGCCGAAGGGCTCGAACACCTGTAGGGTGACCTCTACCCCCTGCGCCCCGGCATCCACCCCAACCGCCTGGACGATGGCCCGCTGGCTGAGCTGCACCGTATCCACGCATCCGCAAAGGAAAAGCAGCGCCGCCGCAAGTGCTGTCAACCGTTTCACGCCGCCTCCCCCTTTCCTTTTTTCCGGGAGCGGATCAAAAGCCACAGCGGAAGTGCAAACGCCAACAGCGCCACCGGCCATCCGCCGGAGAGTGCCGCGGAAAGCCTTTGCGTCCGCTGCGGCTCCACCGCCAAAAAGCCCGCCGCCAGCGCCGCGGCCGCGCCGCAGCCGGGGACCGCCCATCGCCGCGCCGCCTGGGGCAGCACGAAGCGAAAAGCCTCCCCGGCTATGCGCAGATACAGCGACGTTTTGATCAAAGCCATAAAGATCCACAGCGCCGTATGCAGGCTGTCCAGCCGCTGAAAGATGGAAAATTCCGCTATTTTGGTCAACGCGTAAAACGGAAACCGCTGGGAATACCCATAGTCCCCCAGGGCCGTGGCAGTCATCAGGGCGATCAGCTCCAGCGCCGCCAGCAGCAGCCCTGTCCAGTACCAGAAGCATCGGGTGGGACGGCCTTTGATCACCGAGATCATAAACAAAAGTGCTACCGTCTCGGTATTGCTCAGCGCTGTGATAACGCACAGCCGCAAAAAATCCTTCCCCGCCACATAGCTTAAAGGCCGAAGATAGACCGGATCCATTTCCGGCAGCAGAGCCGCGCCCATAAACAAAAAGGCTGCCCAAAAAGCCACGAACACCACCGTGCTCACCCGTGAAACGGGCTCGTAACCCATGGACGCCGCGTACACCGCCGCGCCGGTCAGGGTAACGATCAGGATCCAGGGCGGGATCTCGGCGTATATGCCCGCAGAGAGGAAAAATTCAAAGCCTGCCACGGTGGCGGCCGCCACCGCCAGGGCAAAAAGGCCCATGGCAGCCGCCGGGATCCCGCCGGCCCGCCCCAGATAGCGGTAGGCGCAGTCCACAATGCCACAGCCCCGGTTTTGCCGCAGCAGCAGATAAGCCGGCAGAAGCAGCAGGCCCGTGAGCAAAAGGGCGAGCGGCGTGGCCAACAGCATGGCCGTGCCCCCCAGCTGCCCCTTCCCCGATGAGGAATAGGTCAAAAATTGAAAGATCCGGCTGGTAAACAGCAGCGTCACCAGCTGCGCCCCGCTGATCGCAGAAGAACGGTTCATCGCTTCTCCCCCTTTTTTACCGGCCCGGCCTACAGCTCGGAGCCCGGCAGCTTTTGAATTTTCAGTTTTTCCCGGCCCAGCTTTCTCCATCCCTGCCGGATCAGCACATCCCGCATGGGAAAAAGCTGGAAAGGGCTTTCCGGGGAAGAGGCCGGGATACCGTAGACGTTGATCCCGCAGAGGTTCACCAGCACCAGCGCCATACCCAGAGTGATCCCATATAGCCCCGTCCAGCCGCCGACGATGATAAAGCCAAAGCGTAGTACCGTCACCGGCTCATAGAGGGAGGGCACCACAAAGGAACTGATGGCCGTCAGGGCTACCACCATCACCATGGGGGAGCCGATGATCCCCGCCGTAACCGCCGCGTCGCCGATGACCAAAGCCCCTACGATGCTGACGGCGTGGCCCACCGGGCGGGGCAGCCGCAGCCCGGCCTCCCGCATCAGCTCGTAGATGAAATGGATGATCAGCGCCTCCAGCATCAGCGGAAAAGGCGTGGATTCCTCTGCCGCCGCGATGTTTAGCAGCAGCGATTCGGGGAACAGCTCCGGATGGAAGGTGCCCACCGCCACATACAGCCCCGGAAGCAGGATGGCGGTAAAAAAGGCCAGATATTTGAGCCAGCGGGCAAAAGCGGCATAGTAGGGGCGGCCCGTATAATCGTCGACGCTTTGAAAATGCTCGTTAAAAAAATAAGGGACAATGAGGGCGAAGGGCGTCCCGTCCACCAGGACCCCCACCCTTCCCTCGCCGATCTTGGCGCAGAGGGTATCCGGGCGCTCGGTAACGCCCACATTGGAGAAAAGGGCCGGACGGCGGATGTCCAAAAAGGGCTGCAAATACCCTGATTCCAGGATCGTATCCACCGGCACACGGGCAAGGCGGGTCTCGATCTCCCGCAAAAGCTCTTTCGACACCATGTCGGAGAGATAGACAAGGCACAGATCGGTGCGGCTTTTCTTCCTCGCCTGCGTAAGTTTCAGCACCAGAGTGGGGGATTTGATCCTCCGGCGGAGCATGGTCATGTTCACCCGGATCGGCTCGGTAAACCCCTCCCGGGAACCGCGGACATTGGTTTCGGCGCTGGGTTCGGAGATGGATCGGAAATTATAGCCCTGGATCCCCACCACCACCGCCTGCGCCACGCCGTCGATTTTTACGCCCACAAAACCCTCCATCAAAAAGGGATAAAGGGCCGCGGTCCCATATACCTCGTTTTGGTCAGCTCCCAGCACCGCCTGACGGCGCACCCATTCCAACAGGGCCTGCGGGGATGGATCTTCCAGTTTCAGGGCGGTCAGCGGCTCGATGAGGATCTCGGTCATGGTCTGAAGGTTAAACATCCCTTCAAACATCATCAGATCCACCTCCAAGCCGCAGACCGTGATCTCCCGCACCATAAAATCCGACGTGCCGGAAAGCTGCTCTCGGATGCGGATCATATCCTCCAGATTGTGCCCGGTAAACCGGACGTCCCCCTCCCCTTTATCCGTGGGAACATAGGAGCCCTCCCGTTCCCGTTTGAGTTTGTGCCGGATCCAGCCAAACATCTTTGCGCCTCCCGTAAGTTTCTCCCGGATATTCTTCCCGGATCTTTTGCAAAAATGCAGCCCGTCCGGCTGATTATTCCCACGGTCAGCGGCCATACTAACCGCAGAAAAACAAAAAAGGGGGCGGCTTTGTGTCGATCATTTTTCTGCGGACGATCCTGCTGTACATAGTGATCGTTTTTTCTCTGCGGGTAATGGGCAAGCGCCAGATTGGGGAGCTTTCCCCCACGGAATTTGTCATCACCATCCTGATCTCCAACATCGCCACCCTGCCCATTGAGGATTCCAACCTTCCCCTCACCGCCGGGATTATCCCCATCTTTACCCTGGTGGCTTTTGAGGTGATCATCTCCGCCCTGATCCTTAAGTTCGACTGTATGCGGCGCCTGGTGTCGGGGTCTCCGCGGGTGGTCATCCGCGACGGCGTTATCAACCAGCGGGAGCTTCGGCGCCTGCGCCTTTCCCTGGAAGATCTTATCGAGCAGCTGCGCACCGGCGGCTGTTTCAATATTGCCGATGTGGCCTTTGCCATTGTGGAAACCACCGGCCAGCTTAGCGTTTATCAAAAATTTTCCGCCCGCACTGCCACCAATTCCGGCCTTGGCCTCTCCCCGCCCTCCAGCGCCGACGCTCCCCCTGCGGTGATCATCAGCGACGGAAAGCTGCAGAAGGATTCTCTGCAATACTGCAACCTGCGCCGGGAATGGCTGGATAAAGTGCTGGCGGAGCATCACTGCCGTGCGCAGGACGTCTTTCTTATGACCTGTGATCGCGCCGCCTCCTATACCCTCGTCTTAAAGGAGGGACGGCAAAAATGAAACGCGTCTATATTGCCCTGGGGCTGCTGGCCGCTATCATCGCCCTGAGCGCCTGCAGCCTTTCCACCTACATTTCCGTTCAAAAGGAGGTCACCGCGCAGATGGACCATCTGGACAGCCTCATCGAGCGGGAGGACTATGAAACCCTTGCCGAAGAGGCGAAGGCGGTCAGCGAAGGATGGAACGAAAAGGAGCATCTGCTGATCCGTTTTATCCGCCATCAGGAGCTGGACGAAGTGACCAGCACCATGACCCGCCTGCCCATGCTGGCAAAATACCTGGATCTGGGCGAGCTTTCCGCCGAGATCAACCACATCCGTGTTTTGCTGCATCATATTCTCGATTCTGAAATTCCCTATCCGCGCAACGTCTTTTGATACAGACAGCAAAGATCCCCCCGCGCAATCGCGCAGGGGGATCTCTTTTTTGTCTGATCAGCGCTGCAAAGCGGCCTTTTCCAGCGTATCGGAAAGCAGGGCAAGGCTCTTTAGAAGCTCCCGCTCCGTAGGGTAGTTTTCCCGGTAAAGCTCGATCATCCAGCTGCCCTGATACCCCAGGGAAGCCGTAGTTTGAAAAAATCGGGCAAAATCGAAATTGCCGTTTCCCGGAGCAAGGCAGTCCCCCGCCGGGCCGGAATCGCTGACATGGACATGGAGCAGCCGGTTTCCCATGGCCTGCGCCATGGAATAGGCGTCGGTGCCGGAGCGCAGGGCCTGTTTTAGATCCAGCACAAAAGCTGCCTTCTCCCCCAAGGCCGCCGACATGCGCCGGACAAAACCGGGCTCCCGGCAGCGGCATCGGGCCACATTTTCCTGCGCCAAAGTAACGCCGTAGCGCCGGGCGTCATCGGAAAGCAGGGCAAAACGCTCAAAATATTCTTCTTCCGAAAGCCGTCCCCCGTGATGATCCCCATGCAGCACGCAGATTTCCGCCCCCAGCCGCTGGGCCGCCCGGAAATACTGCTCGTAAAACCGGCGGCCGTCCTCCAGCCGCCGGGGATAATTGGAAAAAAACAAAAAAGGCTCAAAGCCAGAGGTAAAGGGATGCACCGAAACGACCCGCACCCCGTAGTGCTTCGCCACCGCTTTCAGCTCGTCCACATAACGGTCCGTCAGCTCGGAGGCAGAGTTGAAAAAAAGCTCCGTACTGCCAACGCCCGCCTTCCCCAGGCTTTTGAGCGCTTCTAACGTCTCCAGGGGGTAATAGCTGGAAGTGGAGATCCCTGTTTTCACTGGCAATTCGCCCTTTCTTTTTTGGAAGTTTTTTAACATTGCCCCGCCCCGTTTCCCATGTTATGATAAACGGCGGAAGGCGATGGCGCCGTCCATTCCGGTGGGGGGTGGCAGAGCCGGCCGACCGGCACCGCTTCCGCTTTTGCAGCAGCGATGACGCGAAAGCGCGAATGGAATCGTTCCTCACATCCGTTATTGTATCACATCCGCCGCGGCCTTTCCACGGCTTTTTGAAAGGAGTGCCGCCTATGAAATCCCTGATCCTGCTGTTGGACCAGCTCTGTGGCATCTGCGGCTTTTCCAAGGCCGTGCTGAAGCTGGGTTTTTGGTGCGCTGCCGGGTATATCCTGCTCTCCATGGGCTGCGGCCTTATCGCGCCGGGCGGGGACTATCACCAGCTGATGGCTCTGCAGCGGGATTCCCTGGAATCTGGGCTTACCACCCTGGCGGTTTCGGTGCTTGCCGCCCTTCTCTGCGACCTGATCTATCAAAAAGGGGTATAGCCCGCCCGTTTTCCCGGCCTAATTTTCCCCTTCATAGAAAAAGCAGCCCCCGGGGGCTGCTTTTTTGCGTTTTGGTCAGCGGAGAAACAGGTTCCCGCCGCTGCAGTCAATGGCGACGATAAGGGGGAAATCTTCAAAGGTAAGTTCCTTGACCGATTCACAGCCCAGATCCTCAAAAGCGATCACCCGGCAGGATTTGATGCATTTGGAGGCCAGCGCCCCCGCACCGCCCAGGGCGCAAAGGTACACCGCCCGGTTGCGGACAATGGCCCGGCACACCTCTTCGCTGCGCTGCCCCTTGCCCACCATGGCGGCGAGCCCCAGATCCAGCAGCAGCGGCGAATAGGGATCCATCCGCCCGGAGGTGGTGGGCCCGCAGGATCCGATGGCCAGATGAGGCGGAGTGCCCGTGGGCCCCGCATAATAGATCACACTGTCCCGGATCGGGAATGGCAGGGGCTCATTTTTTTGCAGCAGCTCCATAAAACGTTTATGCGCCGCGTCCCGGGCGGTATACACCGTACCGGAGAGCAGCACCCGATCCCCCGCTTTGAGCTCGGGGGCTTTTTCCCTCAATTGGGATACCTGCAGCCTGATCGTGTCCATACTATCATCCTCTTAAAAAATTGCTCCAAAAGGAGCTTTTCCGGCGCGCTCTCCCGGCGCGTCCGGCGGGGTGTGAAACGCCGCTTACAGGCCTGACCCATTGTCTGGGCTGCGGCCGCGGCGGATCAAAAAAACTCTTTTTCGCCGTTAGGGGCCGCCGGTTCCTCCTCCGGCGTTTCCATGGCGCCGTCATCTTCGGCTGGCAGCTCGATTTCGGCGTCTGGCTCGGCGTCTGGCTCGGCGTCTGGCTCTTTGTCCTCGGGGGCGTCCGGCTCCTGGACGGCCGGCTCCTGCGTCTCCTCCAATTGCCCGTTAAGCTGTTCCGAAAGCTCTTCCGCGCAGCTGTCGATGGCGTCCAGGCTGTTTTGGAAGTCTCCCGTCGCCTCCTCGACCATCTGCCGCAGGGAACTCACCTGGGCCCGGAGGGTCTCCACATCATTCTGGGCCGCGTCCAGATACGTCCTGGCCCCGGCGGTGATGGCCTCCGCCCGTTTCTGCGCTTCCTCCACGATGCCGTTGGCGGTCTGCTTTGCCTCCAACAGCACGGTGCCGATGTCCAGGGAAGCCGCGTCGATCTTCTGCGCCCGATATTCCAAAGTTTCCGCCTTAAACTGGAACTGCCTGCATTTTTCGCGGGCGTCGCGCAGCTCGGCAGTCCTTTCCTCCAGGGCTTTTGCCTGACGGGCGATCTCCAGGTTCAGGTTATTCACCAAAGAGTTGTTGTCCCGGTTTTTGGTATGTTCCAGCTGGATCATCTCTTCAAGGTCGAGGATCTTTTTATTCTTTTCCTCCAGCTGCGCCCCCAAGGCCTGACGGGCCTGCTGTTCCGCCACCAGCCGCCGGTTATATTCCGCCGCGGCGTTCTGGGAAGCCGCGTTAAGCTGGTCAATGTAGCTAAGCACCGACGCTTTGTCAAACCCTCCAAACGCCGCCGTTTTAAATACCGCCTGATCTGCCATCGTCTTCACCTTTCCTCTCCGGGCCGGCCCGCCTTTCGCGCCGCCCTGTTTTCCTTTGCCCCGGATATGGGTCTCCCGCGGGGCCGGACAGAACATATTCCGCACTTTGCCTGGCTTTTCTGCGGGTGATCGCCGCAAAAGCCCCGCCTCGGGCGGGGCGTCAGGACCAACATACTGTAATTATAGCATTCCGCCCGCAAATTGCCAATAGCAATTCTTTTGGCCGCCGTCCGGGACGAAAAAAGGCCCTCTTCCATGGAAAAGGGCCCAGCGGGTCAATGGAACATATTCTTTTTGACCAGAATAAGCACCGCCGCCACCGTTGCCACCGCGGAAAGCACGATGGGGAACCAGGAATTGGCCAGCGGCAGATAGGACACGTTCATTCCGTAAAAACTGAATACCATTGTCGGGATCGCCATCACAATGGTCAGGGAGGTGAGCACCTTCATCACGATGTTCAAGTTGTTGGAGATGATGGAGGCAAAAGCGTCCATCGTACCGGAGAGGATGCTGGAATAGATATTACACATTTCAATGGCCTGTTTGGTCTCGATCAGGACGTCTTCCAGCAGGTCCTGATCCTCCTCGTAAAGCTTGATGATGCGGCCGCGGAGGATCTTTTCCATCGTGACCTCATTGGCTTTCAGGGAGGTGGAAAAATAAACCAGGGATTTTTCCAGATCCAACAGCTGGAAAAGCTCCTTGTTCTTCATGGAGCGGTGCAGCTGCTGCTCCATAAAGCTGGATATTTTATCGATCTGTTTCAGGTGCTGCAGATAGCGCACGGCAATGCGCAGCAGCATCAAGAGCAAAAAGCGGGTCTTCAGGCTGGTCTGCACGTTGCGGACCATGCCGTCGGAAAATTCTGTGATCACCGGGTTGGAGCGGATGCAGATGGTGACGATATAGCGTTCTGTCAAAACGATGCCAAGCGGCATGGTGGCATAAACCACCGTGTTCTCACTTTGCTTTTCCGCGTAAGGAACGTCCACGATGACGCCCGTCTGGCCGTCCTCCGATTCGATTCGGGAGGTCTCCTCCTCATCCAGGGCGCTGCGGACAAAATCCTTGTCAAGGCCTACCTGATTGACCAAAAAATTGAGTTCCGCCTCGCTGGGATCAATGGCGCTGATCCAGCAGCCGTCCTCCACAAATTCGATGGGGATCAGGCGGTTATCCAAGGTCTTATACATTTTTAACACATAGGTTTCCCCCATTTCTATGGGACAAAAACAACAGCGGCGCTGCTTTTGCCGACTACTTCATATCGTTGGTTACTGGCCGGGTCGGGATTCACAACGTCACCTCCATAAAAATGGTCCTCCCCGCTAAAAGAAACGCGGGCGCGCAAAAACGCGCTGTTTTACAGCCGCAAAGCGGCGCAGCACGGCAAACTACCGCCGCAAAATGGGCGGCGGAGAAAAACCGATTACAGGCGCTGCGCTATAGGGTTATTATATCACAAAAGCACTTCAATGCAAGCGAAAATCTCTGCTTTTTGCCGAAAAACGTATTCTCAGCCCGCTCTTTTTCCCATTTCTCCCCAAACCGCCCCAAACGCAAACTTTTTGCCGTTTTTCAGCCTTTTCCGTGAGGCCTTTCGGCGAAAGATCATACGCGCGGTTTTGGGCGCTTACTCCCCGCTTTGCTGTTTCTCCTGCTTTTTGCCGGAGCGGGAAGGCTCTTTTTCTGGCATATAGCGGTCGATCAGGGCTTCGCACATCTTGCGCGCCGTATGGGAGACCCAGGAAAGCTCCACCACCAGTTCCACAATGCCGGCCATATCCGGTTCCGGACACAGCTGGCCGGAGAGGGAGAGCAGCGCCTGGGCAGAGCTCTCCTTGCTCTGCTGAAAGCTTTCATATACGCTGATCAGGTTCTTCTCCTGCGAGCCCTGCCCGTCCGCGGGCATCGCCTGCAGCACCCGCCGGATATCCCCGATCGACAGCGCCTGCTTAAGGCGGTAGATATACAGCATCTGCATGATCTGCTCCTTGCTGTACTTTTTCCCTTTGATCGGCTTGATGATGCCATCCTTGCTATAATTGTTCACCATGGTCTTGGTCAAAGTCCGTTCTCCGTCCGCACGCCCTCCGGGCGATATCTGTTCGTTAAACAACGTGATGATCTGATCCATGTAGAGATCGATCCCCGGGATCCCATCCGGCGCCATATCCCGGTCTTTTGCGGCATTTTGCAGCAAGTCCATCAGTTCTGTATTCGCTGTTTCCATCTTTGTTCCTCCCGTGTCACGGCGCAAAGCCGGGGACACGCATAAGCCGATTATTTCTTACCAATACTATATCTGATATCCCTATATTTTTCAATAAGAGTGTTGATTATTTTTTAAAATATGTTATGATATTGATATAAAGTAGTTTTTATAACTATATTCTGCACTTTCTTTAACGATGTCCAGGCCTATCTACTATGGTTCAAAGGAGAGGATCCCATGTCACACAGCCTTCGTCTTGCCCGCGACCCCATCAGCTGCGCCTCCCATCTGGCTGGCGCCGTCGGTTTCTCCATCGGTACCGTCCTGATGTTCCTGCGCACGATCCTGCGCGGGGATTTCTCTCTTCCAAAGCTGACTGCCCTGGCCCTGTTTGGCCTTTCCCTCACGGCGCTCTACAGCGCCAGCGCAGTCTACCATTTTTCCACCGCGCCCGCCGACGATATTTTCCGTCTCCGCAAGCTGGATCACTCCATGATCTATGTGCTAATCGCCGGGACCTATACCCCTGTGCTGCTCACCTACGCCAGCTCCCCTTCCAACATCTGGTTTACTGTGGCTATCTGGCTGCTGGCCTTTACCGGCATTTTTATCAAGCTCTGTTGGTTTTGGACCCCCAGATGGCTTTCCACCGGCTTCTACCTGTTTATGGGCTGGTTCATCCTTTTCGACCCCATGGCCTTTACCCGCATGGAGCCGGGAGCGCTGGCCCTGCTGATCTCCGGCGGCGTCTGCTACACCGCGGGCGGAGTGATCTATGGCCTTAAAAAGCCCAACCTTTCCCCCAAATTTGGCTTTCATGAGTTATTTCACATCTTTGTCCTTTTGGGCAGCCTGTTCCATTTCTTCATGGTCTATTGCTATATCGCATAAGCGATAATAAAGCGTAAAAAAGCCTTCGGCAAACAGCCGAAGGCTTTTGTTTTGCGAAAAAACAGTTTTTTGGGAGGAAAAGATCATTCCTCGTCAGGATCTTCCTCCTCGGAGGACTCTTCCGTCTCGCCTTCTCCTTCGCTTTCCTCCTTGGCCGGTTCCGCCGGAGGCCACTGCTGGTAGATCAGGCTTTCGATGCAGCTGACCTGATAGTTCGTATTGGCGGCGAAGATGTTGTTGATAAACAAAACGTCCGTCACGCCATGTTCCCGGATAAAGTCGATGGCGTTAAGTTCAAAATAACGGATATCCGCCACGTATACCGTGTCGTAGTTGTTCATCAGCCAGGGGGAGAAGCAGTTTCCAAAGGACTCTTTGAACACCATGATCTTGCGGCCAGTCCCGGCGTTGGTGTTGATCTCGAAGAGGGGCTGATCCCCCGCCAAAAAGACGCAATAGCTGTTGGAACCGGTGGCATATTCCGCCCAGGGCGAATAAGGGAACCCGGTAAGGGGCTTGCCCCGCTCGTAAAGATAGCTGTCGTATTCCACCGGCATGATATAGTAGTCCACGTGATCCGGATTGTTTTTGAGCTCCACGTCCTGGGACTGGGAATAGAGGGAACCCAAAAACGGCGCGATGGTACGCTTTTCGCACCGGTCGATCTCCACCGGCGTAAAACCGGCCGCTTCGCCCATGGCCTGGTAGGCATAGTAGGCGCCCAGCGCCGTCCAGTGATGATCTGTCCCAAAATAGATATACTCGTCCCGGTGGTTCATCAGGGCGTCGTAAGCGTTAACGGTTTTGATCCGGCTGTCCAGCATGCCGTAGATGTAATCGATGTTGGGCTTCTCCGGCGTGCTGATGCCCTTGTATTTATCGGGAAGCAGCAGCTCGATGGCGGAGGGGATCACCAGATCATAGATCTGCACATCGTCGCCTAAGATCTCGGCGTACTGGTTGAGCACGTTGGCATAGTGCTGGGCCTCCCATTCGTTCCCTCCAAAAATGGGCAGGGCCATGCCGTTGTAGATAAACAGCGATCCCCGCTTTTCCCCTTCGCCTTCCGGCAACTCCGGCCTTGACACCGCCCCTGCGGAGGAACTCTCGCTTTGGGAGGAGCTGCTCTGAGAGGCCGAGGATCCGCTTTGGGGTGAGGGCTCCGGCTGGGATTGTGAAGTCACCGCCGGCTCCTCACTGGGGGCTGGCCCGTCCACCGGCGCCTCATAGATCTTGACGTTATCGGCGCGAAACCCCCGCGCTTCTTCCAGGTAAGCCCCCGTTTTGACAAAGAAATCCCGAAACGGGAAGGTATCTGCGTAAAAAAGGTCAAAATCCCTGGTATACTCCTTTTGGAACAGGGCCCCAAAAGAGAATTCCGGCATCCGGTTAAGCTCCCGCTTTTCTTCTTCCGACACAGTGGGCTTGGGAAGGCACACCGCAAGCACGCCCATGACGGCTAAGGCCGCCACAAACAGCGCGCAGCCCGCAATTTTCAGCCCGGCCAGGCGGGAAAGTCTTTTTTCATCCATACTCCCGCCCCCTTAAAATCGAAAATAGAGGAAGGGGTTGTAACTTTCCCCTACCAGCATCGCCGTACAGACAAACAGGATCAGCAGATAAGCCACCGGCTGCAGGGCCGTCGCCCACAGCGCCATCCCGCGGTCCTCCCCTTCGCCGATAAGCTTCTTCTTCAGCAGAGGCACCACCGGCAGGCATCCCGCCACCGCGATGACGATCCAGAACAGGTTGTTGGAAAGGGTGATGGGCAGCAGCGGATCCATCGCCGCACGGCCACCGGCGCCAAAAAGCGCACCCAAAAATGTCTGCAGCCGTCCCAGATCGGTAAAATAGAAAATGGCCCAGCCCAACACCGCAACAAAGAGGAAATATATCCGGGACAGTACCTGGGAGAGCGCTCCCGGCATTCTATCGAACAGGTTTTTGAGAAACAGCTTTTCCAAGACGATGAATAGCCCGAAATAAAGCCCCCAGAGGATAAAATTCCAGCTGGCCCCGTGCCAAAGGCCGGTCAAAAACCAGACCAGCAGCAGGTTCCAGTATTGATGCCTGCGGTTGCCCCCCAAGGGGATGTAAACATAATCCCGGAAAAAGCTTCCCAGGGAAATATGCCACCGCCGCCAAAACTCGGTCACAGAGCGAGAGATATAAGGATAATTGAAGTTCTCGTGGTAGTGGAAGCCGAACATGCGGCCAAGGCCGATGGCCATATCCGAATAACCGGAAAAGTCAAAATAGATTTGCAGCGAAAACATAAGCAGGCCAAACCACGCCCCCGCCACCGAGAGCTTTGCCAGATCCCCATCCAGATACTGGGCGGCGAAAGAACCCGCCACATTGGCGATCATCACCTTTTTGCCCAGCCCCGTTACAAACCGGCCGATGCCGCTGTAAAAATCCGCCAGGGTCGTGCGCCGGTTGTCGATCTCGTCCGCTATGTAGCTGTACCGCACAATGGGCCCCGCCACCAGCTGATGGTAGGAGGAGACGAACAGCAGAAATTTTCCAAAACTATGCTGCGCCTTGGCGTCTCCCCGGTAGACGTCCACCGTATAGGAGATGGTTTGGAACGTGTAAAAAGAGATGCCGATGGGCAGGGAAAAAGCCGGCGCTGTCAGGCCCAGGTCAAACCAGGCGTTGAGGTTTTCATAGAGAAAGCCGGAATACTTAAAGGTCACCAGCAACCCTAAATTGATCACCAAAGAGGAGACGACGCCCAGCTTGGCAATTTTCTGTCCCTGATGACGCTCGATAAACAGGCCGTGGAAGTAATCCACCGCCGCGCTGAAAAGCAGCAGCACCACCCAGACCGGCTCTCCCCACGCGTAGAAAAAGAGGGAGAAGGCCACCAGCACCACATTGCGGTAAGCCTGGTTCCTGGTCAGGTAGTAAAGCAGAAGGTTCAAAGGCAAAAAGGCATACAAAAAGAAAAGGTTGGCAAAGATCATTTCCTTCGCCCCTTCCCTTTACAATGCGTTTGTCCGACGCCGTGGGAGAGCCCCGCGCACGTATTTGATCTCAGTTTCATCGTTTCAACCTCGGTGGCCGCCCGTTAACTTTTTGTTATGGCCAGGGGCAGCTTGCATTTATTATAGTACAAATGATAGAATGTTTCCAGAACAATTCCCATAAAGTCAAAATTTGTCGAAACTGCCGTTTTTTCTTTTCTTCTCCCTGGTTTTTTTGAAACATCTGCAGGAAAAATTCGGTTTTTCATTTTGGCTTGCAAAAAAATGGGCTTGGGACGACACTGTACCAATAGAGCCCGGAAAAGTGTGGTGACCCCTTTTTGAAGATTGACGCAAATCTGGTGACGGCCGCGCAGTCCGGAGATCAGGAGAGCTTTGCCCAACTGTATCAATGCGTTGGCGACGGCCTGTATAAATACGCGCTTTATTCCCTGGGCAACGCCCACGACGCGGAGGACGCCGTCTCCGAGACCTTTGTAGAAGCCTGGCGCGGGCTAAAAAACTTGCGGGAGCCCGCGGCCTTCCAGGGCTGGATCTTCAAGATCCTTTCCATCCGCATCAAACGCCGGGTCGCCGGATATATCCGGCAGCGCAGCACCTTCGACATCGATGACTTTATCGCCAGCCCGCAGCTTGCCACCGGGGATCCGGGGCCTGCCTCCCTGGAAAAGGTGGAGCTGCTTCGGGCGCTGGAGACCCTGAAACCGGAGGAGCGGATGATCGTCGTGCTCAACGTGCTCCACGGCTACACCACAAAACAGATTGCGGAAATGCTGCGCTGCCCCCACGGCACCGTCAGCTCCAAACTGCACCGCGCACTGCAAAAGCTGCGCAATTTATTAGAGAAGGAGGCGGCCGTATGAATTTGAAACCGGATCGGAATCAGCAGGACCTGGAAAACGCGGAATTTTTGCGCGGCGCCTTCCTCTCTTTGGATGGAGATATCCCTGTTCCCGCCGCCGCACAGGCGGAACACCTAAAAAACCATTTGGCAGAGCCACGCGCTTTCGCCGGTATGCGCTGGCGTCCGGCCATGGCCATGGCGTCCCTGGCGCTGGTCGCAGTGCTGGGCGTATTCATCGCTTTTTTGGCCATGGGTACCGGCGGTTTTTCCCAGTCTTCCCTGCAAACGGCGGCTCCCGCCGCCGGCGCGGCCGCCGAATCCAGCAGTGCTGCCGTTACCGCCACCTTTAACGAGTCCGCCGATATGGTAGAAGAATCCGCCGTATACGACGAAGAGAAACCGGAGGTTCCCGCCGTTATGGCCCAGAACTACGAAGAGATCCGCAGCCGTCTGACTGAAATACAGCGGGCAGCCGCGCCCGAATCGAAGGAAATCGCTTCTTCTGTCTCCGGCGATACGGTCAGTTCCAAAACCGGTATGCCCGTTTCCAAAAGCGGTGACGGCGCCGCAGCCGTCGTTTCGGGTGAATACCTGTACTGCCTGCGCAGCGGGGAAGAAAGCGGGGCCGCCCCAGCCCTGTTTGCGATCCATACCGGCTCCATGTCCCTCTCCGCTCAGCTGCCCCTTGCGGGGCCGGACGCGGAACTGTTTTTTGCCGGTGAAGACCTGGCCGTTCTCACCTCCTCCCCCGCTGGGCAGAAGGATGCGGTCACCGCGTCGTTCTACTCTTTAGCGGAACCGGGCCAGCCCCGGCTAAAGGGCTCCTTCTCCCAGGGCGGGCGCTATACCGCAGCCCAGCTGGAGGACGGCGTCTTGTACCTTGCTACCCGGCTGGACGCCGCCGGGGACATCGCCGGGCTCCCTGGCCCGGATCTGGCGCCCTGGATATCAAGCAGCGCCCTGGACAGCCAGCCGCGCTCCCTGGACGCCGGCCGCGTCGCCTTGCCCGCCGACGGGCTCTCCCCCTCCTACACCGTGGTCTCCGCCCTTCCGCTTTCCGATCTCGGCGCCGCTGCCAGCAGCGCCGTACTGGGCAGCGGCGGCCCTGCCCTTTTCTCGGGACAGAACCTTTTTGTCCTGGAGCCGTGCCCCGAAAAGGATATGACCTATCTCTGCCGCCTTTCGCTCTCCGACGGCGAGATCCTGTTTGCCGCCGAGGGTTCTATTCCCGGCCTTCTGGAGAAGTCGGCCGCCGGGGCGTCCGATGGCCTTTTGCGCGTGGTCACTTCTTCTGCGCAGGGCCTTTCCCACAGCGTTTTTGTGCTGGATGAAGATCTCAACGCGGTAGGCTCTATCGAAAAAATTGCCGAGGGAATGCCCGTTGCCGAGGTCAAGCTTTCAGGCAGCCTCTGCTGTCTAATCGCCGGGGAGGAAGAAAAGGAGCTCATCGCCATAGATCTCTCCGACCCCGCCGCCCCGGCGCTGCGCGCCCTGCCCGGCGTCTCCCCTGTTCCGGATCTTCTCCTGCCTCTTCCCGTTTCGCAGATGCTGGGCGTCAGCGCCCTGGAGAAAAGTCCCCCCAACACGGTGCCCCAGCTCACCCTGTTCGATCTTTCCGGGCCCTGCGCCAGCGGCGCGCCCGTTTCTCCCCTGTCCCCGGCGGGGCTTTCCTCCCGCGGGCTGATGGCCCTGCCCTCCTCCCTCTGCGGCCTGGAAAGGGGAACTCTGCTGCTTTATACCGCGGCGGCGGACGGCGTTCGCTTTAACCGGGAGATCAGCCATACCGCCAATGAAGCAGGCCGGACCGGCGGCGCTTTTTCCATCCGCTGTGCCGTTGCCGATGAAAAAAACCTGTATACCATTTCCGAAGCCGCCGTGCAAGCCAGAAGCCTTGACGATCTGGGCGCTCTCTCCGGGGAGCTGCTGCTTCCCAGCTAAAATTTCCATTTGCCCCGCGGCCTCTCATAAAAAAGAAGGGGATTCCGATGGTTTTCCCCTTCTTTTTTTCTTTCCTGCCTTTTTTCCCTCTTTACCCTCTTTTCATTTTGGCTTTCATCCTGTATAATGAAAAGCATATCGGCGCCGGTTTCAACGTTTTTGGGAAGGGGGCAGGTGCTGTGGAACTGAACGCGCTCACCGCTGGAGTTGAGCCAGGTGGGCTTACCCATGGGTACGAAATCAAAATATTGGTCTGCTACCTGCTGGATCAGATCAAGGAGGCTATGACCTTTGAGCAGATCCACGAGGCCCTGCTGGCCAAAGGCCTGGTCAACTACTTTGAACTGGCCGACGCTCTGAGCGAACTGCTGGAGTCTGGCCATATCCGCACCGTGGACTGTATCAAGGACAGCGACGCCTACCAGCTGACCCCTTTGGGGCTGGAGACCTCCCATACCTTCCAAAGTTCTTTGCCCACCACAGTACGCGACAAAGCGGTGCGCTCCGCGAGGAACCTTTTGGCCCGCAAAAAGCGGGAGACCGAAAATCTCGTCAGCATCACCCGCGCCATGGACGGCTATATTGTCGATATGACCATCTGCGACATCGGCTCTGACCTGCTTTCCCTTTCGCTGTTTATGCCGACAGAAGAGGAAGCCCAGCAGGTGCGGCGACGTTTTCTGCGCGATCCCCTGCTGGTTTACAAGGGTGTTCTTGCCCTGATGACTGGGGATTTGAAAACCGTGGGCGAGTTGTCGGAGACGCCTGACAACATCTATGAGGATTCCTGAACGCCTTTTGATCTTTCCTTCGATATTGCGCAGGCTTTTCCGTTTGGGAAGGCCTTTCTTTTTTCACAACAACCTGACTGGGCCGGAAAGATTCCGGCCTTTTCGTACGCTTTTGGGAGGTATTTATGTCCAACCGCACTGAAAACGTCCTGCATCTGGGGAAAACCCCCACCACCACCGTTTTAAAGCTTGCCTGGCCGACTATTGTCGAACAGACCATGTATACCGTCCTCAATTTTTCCGATACGGCCATGGTCGGCGTTCTGGGCGCCGCCTCTACCGCCGCCGTCGGCCTGACTTCCACCTCCATCTGGCTCTCCGGCAGCGTGATCGTCGCCGTTTCGGTGGGCTTATCCGTTCAAATAGCGCAGGCGGTCGGCGCCGGTAACGCAAAACAGGCCCAGCGTGTGCTGGATCACGTGCTGCCCGTCTGCTCTGTGTTTGGGCTGCTGCTGTTTCTCGTCTTTTTTTCCCTTTCCGGGTTTCTCCCGGCCTGGCTGGGCGGCGAAGCGGATGTGATCCCCCTGGCCCGGCAGTACCTGCAGGTGATCTCCCTTTCCCGGCTGTTTGACATGTTTTCCTCCGTCTTTTCCTCTTCCCTGCGCTGTATGGGGGATACCCACACCCCTTTGCGGATCAATTTTTCCGCCATCGCCCTCAATATTTTCTTTAATTTTATGCTCATCTACCCCACCCGGCCCTTTTCCATCGGCGCTTTTTCCTTTGTCATGCCGGGTGCGGGCCTTGGCGTAGCGGGCGCCGCCTGGGGGACTGTCCTCGCCGTCATGTTCTCTTCCCTGGCCCTCGGTTTCTCCCTGGTCCGGGGTAAACGTTCCGCCCGGCTTTGCCTGCCCCGCGGCTTCAGGCCAGACCGCAGGATCCTGATCAACATGCTTCGCCTTGGCATTCCCACCGCCATGGAAGAGTTCATCACCACCTCCGGCCAGGTAGCCGCCACGCGCATTGTCTCCACCTTGGGGACAGTGGCTGTGGCCGCCAACCATCTGGCTGTCTCCGCCGAATCCCTCTCCTACATGCCGGCCTATGGCGTCAGCGTTGCCACCACCACCCTGGTCAGCCAATCCATCGGCGCTGAGGATCGGGACGGCGCTATGAACTTCGGCCGCATCGCCAACCGCATAGGCTTTTGCGCCATGATCTTCGTCGGTGTGCTGCTGTTCCTTTTCGCCGAACCCTTGATCCGCCTGTTTACCCACGACGAAACCGTGGTGATGCTGGCCGCCGCCATGCTGCGCATCGTTGCGATAGCACAGCCCCTCACCACTTCCTACTCCATCCTTTCCGGCGCCTTGCGCGGCGCGGGGGACGCCCGCGGCCCCTTCATCATTGGCGCGTGCTGTATGTGGGGCCTGCGGCTCACCCTCTCCTGCCTGTTTGTTTTTGTCTTCCATTGGGGCCTTTATGGTATTTGGATCGCCATGATCATCGATAACATGACCCGTGGTATCTGGATCATTACCCGTTGGAATCGCGGGCGCTGGAAGGAAAACTCTGCGCTTTTGGGCCCGGCGGAATGATCCTTTGCCCCCATTCGGCAAGATGATCCCTTCGCGGATCATCTGGAAAGATCAATTTTCCGGCTTTACCGGCCTGCCAAAACGGTGGAAGCATCCTCCCCGTCCGCAGAGCGGACAAAAAAGGCGCCGCCCGAGGGGCGGCGCCTTTTTTGTCATCGATATCAAATACAAAGCCCGCCCTCATCACAGGGCCGGCCGCAATAGCTTTCCCTTTCGATCACGCGTCCTCTTCAAAAACCTCCGCAAAAATTTCATTTGCGATCCGGTCGTCGGCATGGTCATCCTCAAATTTTTTTGCGGAATACGATCTTAAGGCTGGCAAGCTGCGCCGCGGCGGTTTTGTTTTCCAGCAGCTCGTTGCGGGTCAGCCAGACCATATCGCCAAATTCCCAGATAAAAAACCAAAAGGCAAAGTCCAGCACCGTTCCCAAAACATCCAGCTTTCCCAGGATAAAAAACAGGGCAAAAGAAGCAAGGCCCAGCACCAGCAGGCGCAAGGAATTGGCGCGGTTCTGGCTCAGATCCAACTGCGCGTCGCCTAATTTGAGGCCAAAATGATCCAAAACCGTCTCCTCAATGACCTTCTTTTCCGCCGGGCTAAAGCTGCCGCCGCAGATCTCCAGCACAATGGGATATTCCACCGGGATGTGATAGGCGTTTTCTTCAATATAATTTGCCAATTCCGGGTTTAGATCCTCATAGCCTTTCACGGAATAAGGGTTGATCACATCTTCTATGCTCCGCACGCTGCAGGAAATATAGGCGATCCCATTATCCAAATAAAAATCTTTGATGTATTTTGCGTAATCGATCTCTTTCTTTTTAAAATGACGGATATTTTTGCGCATTCTTCGGCTTTTCCGGCGTAACTGCATAACGACTCTCCCATGTCCCCTCCCCACCTGGCGCGGCGTCGCAGCCCCGGCGGGAGGCCAGATTTTCAAAAGGCGCGCAGCCTTTTGAATGATGGTGTTCTACCTTTTATTATATCGGCCCCACCATTTTCTGGCAACGCAAAAAAGACGGGCAAAAGCGCCGCTTCCTCCTTTCTCCCCCGTTCTGATAAAAGGGGCTCCGCTTTGTTGCAAATTGCTCTGGCTTTTGCCCTATGTTTTCGCTTCGCTCTTTTTCCTCGTCCCGTCCTTTTTTTGACAAGCCCTTGCTCAAACCGTCAAAATGCGGTAGAATAAACCGTCGGCTATGTCGCCGCGCTTCGGCCCTGTCCGCCTCTGCGCCGGGCCAATTTGTTTTTCTGAAAGGAAAGCTGTATGCAATACATCGTTTTGGACATGGAATGGAACCAGCCGGTGTGCCGTGCCAAGATGATCTTAAAGCCCGCGCCTTTGGCGGGAGAGATCATCCAGATCGGCGCTGTAAAGCTGGATGAGAATTTTCGGGATGTGGATACCCTCAAACTGACGGTTTCCCCCCGCTACTACAAAGAAATGAACCGCCAGGTAAAGCGCATCACCGGCATCGATCAGCAACAGCTGGCGAGTGGGATCCCCTTTGCCGATGCTGTCCAGCGCTTTCGCGCCTGGAGCGGCGGCGACTTTCGCTTTATTACCTGGGGGTTCGACGATATCCCCATGCTGCTGGATAACCTGCGGCTGCACCAGATGGACGCGGACTGGGTACCGGAGTGTTACAACCTGCAGGTGATGTTCAACCGCCAGATCACCGGTGAAAAGCGCCAGTGGGCCCTGGAGGCCGCCATGGAAAAGCTGGAGCTCCCCCTTTCTTTGCAATCCCACGACGCCCTAAACGATGCGCTGTACACCGCCCAGGTCTGCCGCGCTCTGGATATGTCCCGCGGCATGGCGGAATACGAGGAGACCCTCTCCACCATGCGCAACCCTCTTAGCCGGCTGACGGCGGATTTTGAGGGCTATCACACCTGGGATGAGCCGCTGGCGGACAAGCGCGTCACGGTGATCCCCTGCCCCTGGTGTCAAAAGCCCCTTCCCTGCGGAGAATGGCTGATCCAGGGGGGCGGCCGCCGGACGGCCATGGCCATCTGCGAAGAGCATGGCAGCCTGCTGGTGCGCCTAAAAATACGGCGGGATCACGAAGGCAGGGTCCTGGTGCGGCGCAGCCTCTGCCCGGCGGATGAGGAAAAACAAAATAGCTTTGGGGAAAAGCTGCTCCAGCAAAAGGAGAAAAAGAAAGAGGCCCGGAAGGTTCCCGCTGCGGTATGATCTCTTGCCCAAGGCAGTTTAAAGTTCCTTCCCATGGCCCGCGCTGTCCATTGGGCCGAAAATCAAAAATATAGATATAAAAAAGGTTCCGGCCAATGGCCGGAACCTTTTTGTCGTTGTTGTGCCGCTTACGCCGGGAGATGGGACTTGATCGCGCCGGTAGGACATTCGGCGACGCAGGCCCCGCAGTTGGTGCATTTAGAGGGATCCACCGCGGCCAGATTGTCGGTGACTGTGATGGCCCCGGAAGGACAGGTCTTTTCGCATTTGCGGCAGCCGATGCAGCCCGCTTTGCAGACCTTACGGGTATAAGCGCCCTTATCGTGGCTGGAACAGCCAACATAGACATGACTTCTGGCGTCGATGATCTGGATCAGGGCGTTGGGGCACTTTTTGGCGCACATGCCGCAGCCCACGCACTTATTCTTATCCACATAGGCCACGCCGTCTACGATATGGATCGCGTCGTATTTGCACACCGCAACGCAGTCGCCATAGCCCAAACAGGCATGGCTGCACTGGCGGCGGCCCTGATAGAAGGCATTGCAGGCTTCGCAGGTCTGCGGGCCTTCGTATTCCATAATATACTCCGTGACATGGCAGTTCCCGCCGCATTTGACAATGGCGTACTGCTCTTCCACATCGGCAAACTCCACGCCCAAAATGGTGCTGATCTCCTGGCTTACGGCGTCGGCGCCGGGAACGCAGAGATTCGTCTTCACGTTGGGGTCTTCGTTGAGGGCTTTGGCGTACTGGTCGCAGCCGCTGAAGCCGCAGGCGCCGCAGTTGACGCCGGGCAGCGCGCCGCGAAGTTTCGTATAGCGCTCATCCACCTTAACAGCCATAAATTTGGAGGCAATGACCAGAACGACTCCGCAAAGAAGGCCGGCGCCTGCAATGATCAGGATAGGAAGGATATAGTTACCAAACATGTTTTCAGGCTCCTCACTTACTGATTTTGTCAGCCTTATTTGAACAGGCCGTCTACCACGCCGCTAAAGCCCATAAAGGCCACCGCCACAATGGAAGCGGCGACGAGGGTGATAGGCATGCCCTTAAAGCAGGCCGGGATGCTTTCCGATTCTGCCCGGCTGCGCACGCCGGAGAAGAGGACCATGGCCAGCATAAAGCCAAGGCCAGCCCCCAAAGAGTTTACCATCGCCTCGCCAAAGCTGTATTTCTCCGTGATGTTGAGGATGGTAACGCCCAGCACGGCGCAGTTGGTGGTGATTAGCGGCAGATAGACGCCCAGGGCCTGATGCAGGGACGGAATAAATTTTTTCAAGATCGTCTCGATGAGCTGCACCAGGGCCGCAATGATCAGGATGAAGATCACGGTCTGCAGATAACCGAGGTTGTAGGGATCCAGCAGATAGATCTGGATGGGCCAGGTAACAGCGGTGGACATCAGCATAACAAAGATGACCGCCACACTCATTCCCACGGAAGAATCCAGTTTTTTGGATACCCCCAAAAACGGGCAGATCCCCAAAAACTTGTTGAGGATAAAGTTATTGGTCAAAATGGCGGTGATCAGGATCACCAACAGGTTTTTCATCGTATCCACAGATTAGCAGCCTCCTTCCGACGCTTTGGCGCAATGCTCCGCAGAAGGGCAGGCCCCGCAGCCGGAAACCTTGCGCTTCTTGCCCTTTTTCGCCAGGATAACGTTAACCACAGCGATCAGCACGCCAAAGATGAAGAAGCCTCCCGGAGGCTGGGTCATGATGGACATGGGGGTCACGGCGTCCGGGATGACCTGCCAGCCAAACCAGGTACCGGCGCCCAGGATCTCTCGGATAGAGCCCATGACCAACAGGGTCAGCGTAAAGCCGATGCCCATGCCGATGGCGTCGCAGGCGGAAGCGAGCACCGAGTTTTTGTTGGCAAACATCTCGGCGCGCCCCAGAATAATGCAGTTGACCACGATAAGCGGCAGATAGAGCCCCAGGGCGTCGTAAATAGACGGCGCATAGGCCTGCACCACAAAACCGACAATGGTCACAAAACCCGCGATCAAAACGATGTAGCAGGGGATGCGCACCTTATCGGGGATGATGTTCTTCAAAAGGGAAATGGCGATATTGGAGCAAAGCAGCACCGCCGTCGCCGCCACGCCCATTCCCACGGCATTGACAGCCAGGGAGGTAAGCGCCAAGGTGGGACAGGTGCCCAGCACCAGTACCAACACCGGGTTTTCTTTAATAATGCCGTTGAGGAGTACTTTCCAGTTGCTCTGTTTCATCAGCCCAGCTCCCCTTTCGCCGCCTCAAACACAGTACAGGCCAGGCCGACTGCGTTTTTGATGGAATCGGCATAGCTGATATCAGAAGCGCCCACCGCGTCTGCGGAAGCCTGCCCCACAAACTGTGCCGCATACTCCTGTGCCGCGGCCAGCGCCGCTTCGTCAGCTTCGGGATAGGCCAGCAGGGATACGCCGGTGATCACGCCGTTGCCGTTAAAGCCCACGGCGAGTTTGACTTCGCCGTCCGCGGCGGAAACCGCCATACCGGAACGGACGGTAGAAAACAGGACCTGATCCGCCCCTTCGTAGGCAGCCGCAGGCTCCTCAAAGCCAGCCGCGCCGGGCAGGATGGCGGCAAGGACGGTCTCATCCATCTTAGCGCCCTGGCCCGGGAAGTTCGGGAACTGTTCCAGGATCTTTTTCACAGCGCTTTTCACGCCGTCGGAGGAAACGGTAGCGCCCGCCACAGCGGTAACGCCGTCGGTGCTGTCTTTGCCGATATACTGGTCAAGATAGGCCGCGTCGGCCACCTGGGTACCCAGGCCCTGGGTCTCATGGTTTTCCAGCATGATGACCGCCAGGATCTTGCCGCTGTTATCAAGGCCAACAGCCAGCAGCATGGGTTCTTCCTCGTGATAGCCCACAGCTTTGCGAACCGCCACATAGCCCTGATCCCCGGCCTGATAGACGGTGATGTCGTCATCCAGAGCGGTCTCGGTAAACTCCGCAACATCGGGGAACAACTGCGCCTGGGCGTCTTCCAGCGTCATAGAGCCGGAAGCGGGAACTTCCACAGCGTTGCCGGAAGCGGATCCATGGATCTCAAAAGCGGTGCCAAGACCTTTTTTGTAAGCGCCGGAGGTGATGGTAGCACCGGCAACACCGGCAACGTCGCTGAAATCGGCGCTGGATTTACCCTTGTAGGTAGCCGCGTAAGATTCTTCCGCCAATTTTGCACCAAAGCCGGGGGTCTCGCTGTGATCCATCATCTGGATCCCGGAGATGGTACCGTCGGCTTTGATCCCGACCATCATGTTGAACGCGCCGCCGTAACCGCTGGTGGTGACGGTGATGACATAACCGGCGCCGGCGGTCTCGCGGTAGCAATCCACGCCGCCGTCAGTCATGGCGACGTTCATTTTTTCAAAGCCCGCAGCGCCTTCCAGGACCACGGCCCGCGCTTCGTTGGCTTTCGCGTTTTTCGCTTCTTCAATGATAGGAGCGGTGGCCTGATAGGTAAAAGCCAGAGCGGCGGAGACCACCAGGCAGATCACGGTCAGTACAGCGACCGGAATGAGAAATTCTTTCACCAATTTCATTTTACAATACCTCCAAACGGTCTTGTTTTGGTATATCTGTCGATCAGAGGAGTAACGATATTCATCAAAAGGATCGCGAATGATACTCCCTCTACATAATTGCCGAAGAGACGGATCAATACGGTCAGCAGGCCGCATCCCACCGCGTAAATGTACTTACCCTTCAGGGTAACCGGGGAGGTAGTGTAATCGGTAGCCATAAAGAAGGCGCCCAGGATCAGCCCGCCGGCCAGCACCTGCTGCACAGGGTTGGCTCCCAGCACCCAGGTGAGCACAAACACTGTGCCGATGTAGGTAAGGGGAATGATGGGGCTGATGATCTTTTTGCAGATCAAAAATACGCCGCCGATGATCAGCGCCACAGCACAGGTCTCGCCCAGGGAGCCGCCGCGCATGCCAAAGAGCATCATAAAGATATCCGGAACGCCGTCCACGCCGCCAAACATCAGCTCGGAGTGGTCAGCCCAGGACGCCATCTGGCCGTTGATCGCCGCCAGAGGAGTAGCGCCCACCACGCGGGTAATGACGCCGTCCTTCAGCGTGGGGATCACAAAGTTCGCCATATCCTTGGAGAAGGACACCAGCAGCACCACGCGGGCCGCAATGGCGGGGTTGGCAAAGTTCTGTCCAATACCGCCAAACAGCTGTTTTACCACCACAATGGCGATAAAGCAGCCCACCATAGCCATCCAGATGGGGAACGTGGAAGGCAGGTTGTAAGCCAGCAGCAGGCCGGTGACCACGGCGCTGAAATCTAAGATCGTATTGGACTGTTTGGTAAACACCCGATAAAGGTATTCAAAAATGACGCAGGAAGCGACGCAGACCACTGTGAGCAGCAGCGCACGGAACCCAAAAATATAGGTGGACGCAAACAGAGTGGGAAGCAGCGCCGCGGTGACGCAGAGCATGATGGACCCGGTGCTTGCACTGTCCTTGATATGAGGCGCCGGAGCGATTCGCAAATTCTTAGCCAAAATACTTCACCTCTCTATTTAATGGAATTTTCCCGCAGGAATTTTTTTGCCATCCGGTTGCTAAACGCAAGGTTCCGTTTGGCGGGACATACATACGAGCAGCTGCCGCACTCCATGCACAGGTTCACCTTCAGCGCCTTCAGGGCGTCTACATCCTTGGCATGGTAAGCTTTTTCCAGCGCGGCGGGCATCAGGTCGAAGGGGCAAGCCTGCACACAGCGCCCGCAGCGGATGCAGGGGCTCTCCGGCTCTTCGTTGACAAAATCTTCGTCAAAGGCCAGGATCGCATTGTTGTTCTTGATCACCGGGAAAGCGTCGTCGTAAACGGCGATACCGGTCATAGGGCCGCCCATGAGGATCAGCTTCGGCTCTTTTTGATAGCCGCCGCAGAATTCCATAACATCGGAAATCATGGCGCCCACGGGCACCACCACGTTTTGGGGCTTTGCCACCGCGCTGCCGTCTACGGTGATCCGTTTGGTCACCAAAGGCATGCCGGTTTTCAGGTACCGGGCCAAAAATCCCACGGAGGAGACATTCATCACGATCGCGCCGGCGTCGGCGGGCAGCTGCCCTTCCTTCACTGTGCGTCCGGTGGTCTCATAGATCAGGACTTTTTCTGCGCCCTGGGGGTAGCTGGATTTGAGGGAGACAACTTCGTAGCCGTCGCGGCCCGCCGTAAGCTCTTTCATCTTGGCAATGGCCTCCGGCTTATTGTCCTCAATGCCGATCTTCACATATTTGAGTTCCAGGTATTTTACCACAGCGGCGATGCCTTCCAGCACCTCTTCCCCGTTTTCCATGAATTCCCGGTAGTCTGTGGTGATATAAGGCTCGCACTCCGCGCCGTTGATGACGAGGGTGTCTACCTCTTCCGGTTTCGCGGGATTGAGCTTGATGAAGGTGGGAAAGCCGGCCCCGCCCAGGCCGATCAGCCCGGAGGCCTTCACCGCCGCCAGAAACTCTTCCTTATTGCCGACCACCGGAGGCTGCACCGAGGGATCCACCGTCTGCAGACCGTCTGTTTCGATGATCACACTCTGCGTACGCACGCCGAGGGGGTTGATATACTCCTCAATGGCAGCCACTCTGCCGGATACGCTGGAATGGATCGGAGCGCTCATAAATTTGTCGCTGGAGCCGATCAGCTGGCCCACATTGACCGTATCGTTAACTTTGACCAGCGGCACGCACGGCGCGCCCATGTGCTGAAGCATTGGCAGGGACACCTTGGCGGGAACCGGCATCGTGACGGTTTTGCAATCCTCGGTGTTTTTGTGATGAGCGACTTTAATGCCGCTCAGCGTCTTTTTAAAAAAGCTCGACACACCCTTTTCCTCCTATATGATTGATTTCTGGTGCGGCGGACACATCCGCCGGGACAGCCTTGCCCCCCAGACAAACAATACTATTTTAACCTAAAACAAAATTTTTTTCAACGTATAATCGCTACTTTTCGGCAAATTGGCAGAAACGCTCAATTTTCCCTTTTCCGGGGCAACACCCGTTCCATGGCGGGCAGCACCGTCCGCAGCAAAACGCCCGTGACCACCCCCATGCAGACGCCGGAAAACAGCAGCACCGGAAAATAAAAAAAAGTCACCGGCGTCGCCGTGATCAGGCAGGCTACCAACAGCTGCCCCGCGTTGTGGAAAACAGCCCCGCCGATGCTCACCGCCGTGTAGGAGAGATCCAGCCGCTTTAGCCGCAGCAGCAGCAGCATGACCAACAGGGAGAGCAGCCCTCCCGCAAGGCTTAGGGCCGCCGCCGTCACGCCCCGGGTGATGAAGACCGAAAAGGCTTTGAGCACCGCCAGCACAAAGGCGTTTTGCGCCCCCATGAAAAAAAGGCAGTACATGGTGACGATATTGGAAAGGCCCAGTTTCACCCCCGGGGGAAGGCCGGGGAGCTGCACCAGGCTCTCCAAATAAGAAAGCACCACCGCCAGGGCGAACAAAAGCCCCAGATAGGTGATCCGGCGCACATCAGTTTTCTTTCGAAAGGTTGCCATGTCGTTTTCCTCCGCTCACAGGCGTTCAGTTTCAATGAAAGGTATACTCCGTCTTTGCCTCGTTGGGGATAAATTCGCCTATGAGGCCGTCGGAAATGTAGACGTTCTTCTCCTTGTCCACTAAGATAAAATCAAACTCCGGATCCGCCGAACGGGCCAGCGCCGCCTCCAGACCGCCGATAAACAGCGCGGTGGAAAGATAATCCGCCAGCGCCCCGTCCTTTGCGATCACGGAGACCGAGATCAGACCGCTGTCGTCCGGATAACCGGTACGCGGGTCGATGATGTGGTGATAGGTCTTCCCATCCTCCACAAAATAGCGCTCGTAGTCCCCGCTGGTAGCCATGGTCTTGCCCGGGAAGGAGACCGTCCCAATGTATTCGCTGGCATCCCCCCTGGGGTCCCGCACACCAAAGCGAAAATCCCGGCCGTCCGGGCGCTGCCCAATGACCGCCACGTTGCCGCCGATCGAGATATAGCCGGACCGGATCCCCATTTCTTCCGCGATCTCCCGCGCCACATCCCCCGCGGCGCCTTTGGCCACCCCTCCCAGATCCAGCTGCTGCCCTTCCCGGCGCAGCATCGCCGTGGGGCCCGCCTCGTCTAGGATCAGATCCCGGT
>JAQVCU010000026.1 GCA_028689635.1 Oscillospiraceae bacterium | reverse complement strand
CTGGAAAAACGTCAAATTGCCATCGACCATATCAAAAAGCTGATCGTCGCCTCCGGAAAAATGGGGATCAACCTGGTCACCACCTTCATCGGCCGGATGCAGGATAAGACCGTGGAAGAGAACCTGGTGGAATTTGAAAAGGTCTGGAAGCCCATCATCGCCCTGGCGGAGGCAAACAAGGTGCGGGTCGCCATTGAAAACTGCCCCATGCTCTTTGGCCCCGACCAGTGGCCCGGCGGCCAGAACCTGGCCACCACCCCCGCGATCTGGAGAAAGATGTTCGCCATGATCCCCAGCGATTATTTTGGCCTCAACTACGATCCCTCCCATTTTGTCTGGCAGCAGATGGATTACATTAAGCCCCTTTATGAATTCAAAGATAAGATCTTCCATGTCCACTACAAAGACATCAAGGTCTATCCCGATAAGCTCAACGACGTGGGCATCATGGCCTATCCTCTGGACTATATGTCCCCCAAACTGCCCGGTCTGGGCGATGTGGACTGGGGAAAATACGTCTCCGCCCTCACCGATATCGGCTACAACAGCTATACCTGCCTGGAGATCGAGGATCGCGCCTTTGAGAAAAACCTGGACGACGTGAAAAAATCCATCATCCTTAGCAAACGCTATATGTCCCAGTTCGTCATCTGATCCGACAGAAAACCCACCGGAAAGGGCGGCTGTGGGCCGGGCCCACGGCCGCTTTTTTTGCAAAAATACCGCGGATATCCGCGAGGGAGAGAGAACATGACTGTAAAGGAATTTTTGGTAAAACACCACATGAACCACGAGACCGTGGACATTGAAAAATGCTGCGAAGCCTTCATGGCCGATATGAAGGCCGGTTTGGCGGGGGAAAAATCCAGCCTGATGATGCTGCCCGCCTATGTGGGCCTGGGCGGCGACGTGCCGCTTAACGAGACCGTCATTGTCATGGATGCCGGCGGCACCAACTTCCGGGTGGTGTCCTTCCATTTTGACAGCGAGAAAAAGCCGATCATTGAAGATTTTAAAGTTTATCCCATGCCCGGCAGCAAGGGCACGATCACCAAGGCGGAGTTTTTTGAGACCGTGGCGGACTATCTGGAGCCTGTGGTGGACAAAAGCGACAAGGTGGGCTTTTGCTTCTCCTATCCCACCGAGATCCTGCCCAACATGGACGGGCGCCTGATCGAATTCAACAAAGAAGTGCACGTCACCGGCTCCGAGGGGATGATCGTGGGCGAAGGGATCAACGAGGTGCTCAAGGCCCGTGGAAAATCCCCCAAAAAGTTTATTCTGCTCAACGATACCGTAGCCGCCATGCTGGGCGGGGTCATGGCCTATCCGGACCGCAGCTTTGACAGCTACATCGGCTTTATCCTTGGCACCGGCACCAACACCTGCTATGTGGAAAAAGGCGAGAACATCGTCAAGATCAAGACGCAGGCGAAGCTTATGGCGGTGAACATGGAGTCCGGCGATTACGATAAGATGCCCCGGGGCGAGATCGACAAAGCCTACGACCAGGGCACCGACAACCCCGGCGCCCACACCTATGAAAAAGAGGTCTCCGGCGCATATCAGGGCGGCGTGCTCCATCTTACCATCCTCAAAGCCATGGAGGAAGGCCTGTTCTCCCAGGCGTTCTGCCAGGCCTATCGGAAGCTGCCGGAGCTTTCCATGCGCAACATCGACGACTTCTGCTTCTATCCTTTTGGCGCCAACCCCCTGGCCCAGTGCTGCGAGGGCAACGAGGACGACCGCATGACGGCGTATCAGATCATCGACGAGAGCTTTGAGCGCGCGGCGAAGCTGGTCTGCGTCAACATCTCTTCGATCCTCTTGTTTACCGGCAGCGGAAAAAGCCCCTTAAAGCCTGTCTGTGTGGCGGCGGAGGGCACCACCTTCTACAAATCGAAACTTTTCCGCGGCAAGCTGGATTATTACATCCGCTCTTTCCTCAACGATAAGCACGGCCTTTATTGCGAATTTGTCAAGGCGGAGAACGCCAACCTGGTCGGCAGCGCCATCGCCGCCCTGCTCAACTGATTTTTATCCTTTCGCGCTGCGGCGCCGGGCAGCCCTTGGGGCGGCCCGGCGCTTTTTGCGCCTGAGGAAAAAAGAAAGGCCTGTCCTTCCGGACAGGCCTTTCTTTTTTGGGGACGGCGGGGCTTATTCGCCGCGATAGAAATTGATCAGGCAGCCGGAGAGGATGATCCGGCGCTCGTCGTCGGTAAGTTCCCCCAAGGAGAGGGAAAAAGGCTTTACCTCCCCGTGAGAAAGGGCCCAAGCGGGGATGGTCTCCCATTTTTCCGCCACGGCGGCCCGAACGTCGGGGACGAGGATATAATCCAGATTTTCAAAAGGCAGCTCATCCTGTGCGAAGAGGAAAGGCAGCATGCCCCAGTTGATGAGGTTGGAGCGGTAGCGCTTGGTGGCGTACTCCTGGGCGATGTTGGCCCAGCCGCCCAGCACCTTCTGGCAAGAGGCGGCCTGCTCCCGGGCAGAGCCGTCGCCGGGTTTTACCGCATAGACAAGGCTTCCCACACCGGTGGAGGCGGGGTCGAGCTTTTTGACGCCGGAGAAACCCTCGAGGGCCTGGGCAAGCTCCGGCAGAGCCGCCACAGGATCCTGTCCCTGCAGACGGGCGGCCTCGGCCGCCTGTACCGCTTTGGCGCGGCCCACATAGGCCGGATCCTTACGGGAAAGGGTAAATTCCGCCAGTTTCAGGGGATTGGAACGGTAGGAGGAGGTCTCCCCGGAGGGGATCAGCTCGTCGGTGGTAGTCACCGGGTCGCGGATCACCGAGACGACTTTAAGCAGCAGGTCGCCGGTGAGGGGGCTCATGGCGGGCCAGTCGGCGATGTTGGGGCCAAATTTCAGCGGCAGGGAGGGATCGGCTTTGCCAAAGCCCTCATAGACGCGGTTTTGGTAAACTTCCTTGTGAAAGTAATAGCTGGGCTTGGAAAAATCGGTATCGAATTCGGTGGCGGGGGTCAACAGGCCGCCGCACACAGCGGTGGCGGCGATGGAACGGGCGTCCATCAGGGCCACGGAAGAGATCTGGTTGTTGCCGGGTTTGGAGCCCTCCCGGTTGGGGAAGTTGCGGGTGGAGTGGCGGATGGAAAGGCCGCCGTTGGCGGGCACATCCCCGGCGCCGAAGCAGGGCCCGCAGAAAGCGGTGCGCACGGTGGCGCCGCTGGCCATCAGGTCGGCAATGCGGCCGTTTTCCACCAGCTGCAGGAACACCGGCTGGCTGGCGGGATAGACGGAAAGGGAGAATTCATCGCAGCCGATGGAATGGCCCCGCAGGATATCCGCCGCGTCGCAGAGGTTGTCGTAGCTGCCGCCGGCGCATCCGGCGATGACGCCCTGATCCACCCTCAGGCGGCCGTTTGTGATCTTATCCGTAAGGGTGAAATGGATCTTGGGGTTATCCAGCTGGCGCGCGCCCTCCTTCTCCACTTCCCGGAGGATATCGCCCAGGTTATGGTTGAGCTCCTCGATGGAAAAGGTGTTGCTGGGATGGAAGGGCAGGGCGATCATGGGACGAATGGAGGAAAGATCCACGCGGATCATGCCGTCGTAATAAGCAACGTCACCCGGGGCCATTTTTCGGTAGGCCTCAGGGCGGCCGTGCAAGGCGAAGTACTCTTCGGTTTTTTCATCGGTCACCCAAATAGAGGAGAGGCAGGTGGTCTCGGTGGTCATCACGTCGATGCCGCTGCGGTATTCCATGGAAAGGTTCGCCACGCCGGGGCCTACAAATTCCATGACACGGTTTTTGACAAAGCCGTTTTTGAACACCGCGCCCACAATGGCCAGGGCCACATCCTGAGGGCCCACCGCTTTGTGGGGCTTGCCCTCCAGGTAAACGGCGATGACGCCGGGGGCAGCTACGTCGTAGGTGCGTCCCAGCAGCTGCTTGACCAGCTCGGGGCCGCCTTCGCCGATGGCCATGGTGCCGAAAGCGCCGTAGCGAGTGTGGCTGTCGGAACCGAGGATCATTTTTCCACAACCGCTCATCATCTCGCGCATATACTGATGGATAACGGCCTGATGGGCGGGAACATAGATGCCGCCGTATTTTTTGGCGGCGGAAAGCCCGAACATGTGGTCATCTTCGTTGATGGTGCCGCCTACGGCGCAAAGGCTGTTGTGGCAGTTGGTCAGCACATAGGGGATGGGAAACTCGGTGAGGCCGGAGGCCCGGGCGGTTTGGACGATGCCCACGTAGGTGATGTCGTGAGAAGCCATGGCGTCAAACTTGATCTGGAGATGTTCCTCGCTGCCGGAAGTGTTGTGGGCGGCAAGGATGGCGGCGGCCATGGTGTTCTTGCGGGCGGACTGGGGGGAGAGGGCCGAAGCGGGACGGGAAGCCTTGCTCCGCCCCTCCGGGGTGTCCTCGCAGACTTCGCGGCCGTCAAGCAGGAAAACCCCGTTTGCAATCAGATTGATCATATTTGATTCCTCCAGAGAATGATGATAAAAAAGCCAAAACGGCCGCGCAGCCCCGTGGGGGAAAGCGCCGGACGATCTTTGTTTATCATAGCATACGGCCAAAGCGGATGCAAGTGCTCGGGCGCTCTCCTGCAAAAACAAAGCGGGACGGGATGACGCTGGACAACCGGGGCGGAAACTCGTATAATGAAATCGTTTATTTTGCGCGGAAAAAGGGATCCGCGCCAGGGCGGAGGGATCGTTTTGCAGGAAAAGCTGGTGGGCCTGGCGCTAAACCCGGCGCTGGATGTCACGTTGTTTGTGGAGCGGCTGGATCCAGAGTACAGCCCGGTGCTGCGGGAGCGGTCCGAAGCCGCGGGCAAGGCGGTCAACCTTGTGCGTACGGCGGCGGCTTTTGGGCTCAGCGCCCCGGTGGTGCTGCTTTGCGGCCGGGATAACCGTGAGAAATATCTGGCGGGGCTGCGGCGGGACGGGCTGCGCTGGGAAGCGGTGGAGGTGCCCGGGGAGACCCGGGAAAACATCAGCGTCTGCGCGGCGGACGGGGCGTTTCTTCGCCTGGCGCGCCGGGGCTTTTTGGCGGGGGAGGAGCAGGTGGCCCAGGCCGAGGAAAAGCTGCTCTCCCTTACGGGGATGGGCACGGTGGTGGCCGCCGCAGGACGCCTTCCCCAGGGGGTTTCGCCGCGGCGCTTCGGCGTGATCTGCCGCCGGGCGGCGCAAAAGGGCGCCGAGGTGGTGGTGGACACGGCCTCCCTTACGCTGGCGGAGCTGTCGGAGATCCGCCCCCGGCTGATCAAGCCAAATTTTGAAGAACTCTGCGCCATGACCGGGGAGCGGCCCCGGGGCGAAGAGGAGATCCGGGGGCTGCTGGGCCGGATCCTGCAAAGCGGCGTCGGCGGGGTGCTTCTCTCCATGGGAGGGGACGGCATGATGCTGCGGGAGGGAAAGCTTTGCCTGCGGGCAAGGGTACCCCAAGTGGCGGTGCGCTCGGCGGTGGGGGCCGGGGATAACAGCCTGGCGGGGTTCCTGCTGGCCCGGCTGGAAGGGCTTTCCCCCCAGGAGTGCCTGCGCCGGGCCGCGGCCTTCGGCACCGCTTCGGTGCAGGAGGACGGCACCTGCCCGCCGCGGGCGGAGACGGTGGAGGAGCTGCTGCCGCAAATCGGGATCGAGACGCTTTGAGGAGGATGAAAAATGGATAATACGCTGGTTTTGCTGATCATCCTGCTGGCGCTGGCACTGGTGGCCGCGGCGGTGGTGGCTGCGGCGGTAAAAGCGATCCGCCGCAAGGCGAGGCGCCTTTCTCAGGAACTTTTGGGGACGGCTGCCCTGGCCGGCGCCGCCGCGGGCCTGGGACGGATCCTGGAGGAGGGTGAGTCGACGCCCAAATCCCTTTCCGGCTGCGACCCCATTTTCGCGCCCCAGATCCGGGAGGATTTCCCGGATCTTAATCTGGACCGGGCCAAGGGCCTGGCAGAGGAATATCTGCGGGAACAGTTGGAGAAAAAAGGCTACGATGAGATCCAGATCCATCAAACGGTGGTGAACAACTACCGGCGGTTTGGCGAGGAGAAGGCGATCACCTTCCAGACCGCCGCCGCCTACCGCGCGCCGGGCGAGGCGCGAAAGACCCAGGCGCGGTTTGAAGAAGTTTATTCTTACCTGGTCAAAAGCGGCGCGGGGGAAGCGGCCAAGGTACTGCAATGCCCCCAATGCGGCGGGGCGCTGCCGGAAAACGGGGCCCGGCGCTGCAAATTCTGCGGCGGGCTGCTGGTGCATATCCTGGACGCCACCTGGCAGTTTACCGCCTGCCGCCCGGCATAAGGGGGACGCCTTTTGCCCGGCGGGACAGCTTTTGGAAGAAGAGCCTTCGCGCCCGAGGCAAAAGCGGCGATCATCCAAGAACACGGAAAAGCCCCTTGAAACGGCCAGGCGCAAGCTCATGGAGGATAACGCCCTCTTTGCAGGGCGGGATAAACGCAAAAAACGGCGGAGACGATACCCAAACGTCTCCGCCATTTTTGTTTTTGAAATACTCTGCTGGGCGCGGCCGCCGTAAATTTAGGCGATGGAATAAAAGGAGGGCTGGTGGCCGGTATAAAGGGCCAGATGGCGGAACCCGGCTTCCAGGGCCATCTCCCGGGCGTCTTCCAAACCGGCGGCGACGTCGGCGGTGGTGTGGGCGTCGGAGCCCAGGGTGAGGATCTCCCCGCCCAGGCTGCGATACAGCTTCAGGATGGAGAGGGAAGGCAGAGCCTCCCGCGCTTCCTGCCGCAGGCCGGAAGTGTTGATCTCCATGCCCTTGCCGCGGCTGATCAGAACGCGCAGGATCTCCTCCAGTTCCTCCCGATAGTCCATCAGATCCACGGAAAAACCTTGTTTTGCGGCGTAGCGCTTGATCAGGTCCACATGGCCCATACAGTCAAAAACGCTGTTTTTGGCCATATCCAGAAGATAGCGGAGGTTTTCCCGGCAGATATCACCGATGTTTTCCGCCGTATAGGTCATGTTGCCCAGGTCAACATTGTCCAGCTTGTGGATGGAGCCGATGACGTAATCGAAGGAAAAAGCCCCCATAACGGCTTTTTCCATCTCCTGGTTCATGTTGGGCTGCCCCATTTCGATGCCGCGTTTGAGGACGAGCTGGCCGTCGAAAAGCTCCTGACAGCGGGAGAGCTCCTGAAAATACCGTTCCAGATAGGGAAGGTCGAAGAGATAACCGGCCTTTCCGGGGGCGCGGCACTCAAAATGGTCGGTAAAGACGATCTCGGAGAGGCCTTTTTCGACGGCGGCGCGGCACATGTCTTCCATGGGGCTTTTGGCGTCCGGCGAAATGGTGCTGTGGGTGTGATAATCTGCGATTACATGTTCCATGATATTGAACCTTCTTTTCTATTGATGCGGTGAAACGCAGGCGTTTTGCCACAAAAATTACGGACAGCAAAGGGGGAAAGGGCTTTTGCCTTGATCCAAAAGGCCCTTGTCCCTTTTTATTCCACCCGCAGGGATTCCACCAGCTGCCGGTCCGGGGTGACCACGGCGGTTTCAAAATCGCTGTAGATCACGCGGCCGGGGCGGGCTCCCTGGGGCTTTTTCACGTTTTTGACAACGGTGTAATCCACGGGAACGAGGGCGGAATCCCGGGCGCGGCTGTTGTAGGCGGCGATGATGGCGGCCTGCTCCAGGGTGGAGTTGGGCACCGGCTTGCCGCCGCTTACCACAATGGTGTGAGAGCCGGGGATCTTTTGGGTGTGGAACCAGATATCGTAGTTGTGGGCGTCCTTTAACGTGAGCTTATCGTTCTGGACGTTGTTGCGGCCCACCAGGATGGTGAAGCCGTCGGCGGAACGGTAGCGCAGGGGCTCCAGCTTCTCCGGCCTTTTGTTTCGCGGCCCGCGGTTTTTGAGATATCCGGCGGCGGTGAGCTCGTCCCGCAGGGCGGAAAGCTCCGCTTCACGGGTGGCCCGCACCAGGGAATCGAACACGGTATCCAAATAGGCAAGCTCCTCCTCCCCTTGGACGATAAGGCCGGTGAGCATCCGTTCGGCGGTATCTGCCTTGCGGTATTCGGCGTAATATTTTTGCGCGTTTTGAGAGGGGGTCAGCCGGGGATCCAGAGGGATCGTTACGGCGGGGAGGGCTTCATCGTAAAAATTTTGAGTCTCCAGTTCCGTCATGCCTTTTTCCATCGAATAAAGGCCGGCGTTGATCAGGTCGCCGTACTGGCGCAGGGTATCCCGATGGGCGCAATCCGCCAGCTGCTCCCGCTGGGCCTCGATTTTGCGGGAGACGCGGTCGGAGGCGTTGGCCAGCAGGCGGAGCAGGTCGTGGGAGCGCTGCTTCATCCGTTCCATAAGATCCCGGTCGCCGTAAAAGCTGTCCAGCAGCTCGGAGTAAGAGGGATATTCTTTGGAGACAAGGGCGCCGCGGTACTGGTTGATGGGGACAAAGGAAAATTCCCGGGGCCGCCCGTCGGGCTCGGAAAGCAGCACCGGGGATCCGGTGTGGTCTTTGAGCACCGCAGAGAGATAATCCAGATATTCCGCCAAACGCCGCCGCTGTTCCGGATCCATCTCGCGGGAACAGACGTCCAGGCCGCGCACGGCGTAGGAGGCGGCCTCCCGGCAGAGCACGGGGGAAACGCCCTGGATCACCTTCATCAGGGCTTTGGCGAGGTCGGTGTTTTCTAAATTTTCCACCCGGGCAGCGATCTCTTCTCCGGTGTTTTCCAGCAAGCTGAGCTTTCCGGTCTGGGGAGGGGGCAGCACATAGCCCATGCCCGGCAGGATCTGCCGGACGCTGGACATTTCCATATCGATGCGCTTGACGGAATCGATGATCTTCCCGTCCGGCCCCACAAGGATGATGTTGGAATGGCGGCCCATGATCTCCACTGCCAGGGTCAGGCGCACCAGATCCCCCATTTCGTTGACCGATTCAAAGATGAGGTGCAAAATGCGGTCCATCCCCAGCTGGCGGATCTCCACCAGGCGGCCGGAGCCCAGATGCTTGCGCAGCAGCATGCAGAACATGGGGGGCGTTTTGGGGTTTTCCGGTGCGGTGCGGGTAAAATGGATGCGGGGGCTATCCGCCCCGGCGCTGAGCAAAAGCCGGGCGGAACCGCCCCGCCAACGCATTAGCAGGATGATCTCTTCCCGGGAGGGCTGGAAGACCTTATCGACACGGCTGTCCAGCAGGACAGCGGAGAGCTCATGGGCTATTTCGTGCAAAAAGGCGCCGTCCAGTGCCATAACAGCCACTTCCTTTCAAAGTAAAATAAGGGGTTACAGGTATTGGGCCGGATCTTCTTCCGGGCAGGCCTCCACCTGCAGGGCCGGAAAGCGCTCGGCCAGGCGGCGGGCCAGAGGCTCCACCACCACATGCTCGGTGGAAAAATGGCCGGCGTCTACCAGGGTGATCCCCAGGGCGGCGGCTTCCAGCAGCTGGTTATGCTTGACGTCGCCGGTGACAAAGGCGTCGGCGCCCGCGGCGGCCGCCGCAGCGAGAAATTCCCCGCCGGAGCCGGAGCAGAGCCCTACCCGCAGCACGGGACGGGAGCCGGGAACGCAACGCAGCCCCCCGCAGGCGAGGGCGTTTTTCACAAAAAGGGCAAACTCCCGGGGCGGCAGGGGCTGAGACAGAGAACCGATCCGGCCCAAAACGCCTTCCCCCTCCAGGGGAAGGACGCCGCCAAGGCCCAGGGCGCTGGCCAGGGCGTCGTTGACCCCGCCGTCCCCGGCGTCCAGGTTTGTGTGGGCCGAAAGGATGGATACCCCGGCCTGCACGGCCTGCCACACCGGCGTGCCGGGGCGCAGGGCCCGAAGGGGCCGGAAGATGACAGGGTGGTGGGTGACGACCAGCTGCGCGCCGGTATCCGCCGCGCGCCGGATCACCTGTTCTGTGGCGTCCAGGGCCACCAGCACCCGGCGGACCTCCGCGGAGGGGGAGCCGATCAAAAGGCCGCTGTTGTCCCAGCTCTCCGCCGAGGCAAAGGGGGCGGATTCATCAATAAAAGCCTGGATATCTAAAATTTTGATCACGATGCAGATCCCTCCTTTTTCGAGATCACGGCGTCCATGCGGGCAAGCAGCTCCCGGGCCTCCCGGATCCGGCCGGCGTCTGGCCCGGCGGCCCGGCAAAGGCCGTCCAGCCGGGCGGAAAGGGCTTCCCTTTGACGGATCAGGTATTGCAGGGACTCCCGGCCGGGGCAGTCCGGCATCAGGCCGAAAGCGCAGAAAAGCTCGTCCGGCTCCCAGCGGTTCCCGGTAAACGCCGCCCGAAGGATGGCGTAGACAAAGCCCCCGGCCTCGGCGGCCTGCTCTTCCAAGATCTCATACCCTTCCCGGCAAAGATACTGCCGCAGCTGCGACGCACGGGTCATGGGCTGCAAAAGAAAGCGCTTTTCCGGGTCTTTCCATCCGGCCTGCGAAAGGATATGGATCATGGTGTCTCCCCCCATCCCGGCGATGACCACGTCGTCCACCCCGTCCCGGGGCAGGCCGGACAGGCCGTCGGTGAGAAGCACCTTCACCCGGGAAAGCAGGCCCTGTCCGCGCAAAAGGCCCCGGGCCTTTTCCAAAGGCTGGGGGCGGATATCGCAGGCAAAACCGCCGGGGATGATGTTTTCCTTTGCCAAATAGGCGATGAGGTAGCCGTGGTCGGTGCCAATATCGGCGGTGCGGGCGCCGGGGCGCACCATCCGGGCAATAGCGGCAAGTCGCGGATCCAAAGCGGTCATGACAACCCTCCTGTGGGGAAAGCTTAAAGCGGAACGATCAGTCCCCGGGCTCCTCCGGCATAGCGGCGAGGAGCCGGGTGGTAAAATGGCCCAGCAGCAGCATCCCGTACTGAAACAAGGTGAGGAGCACCATGCTCCAGATGCTGCCCAGCTGGCTTTGGGGCATCAGCATAACGATCAAAACGCCGAAAACACGGCCGTAATCAAGAAAAAAGCTTTTGACGCCCATGAGTTCCAGCTGCTGGGTGCGGCCGCGGCAGGCTTTCTGCACGGCGGCGTAGTAGATGCTGTTTTGGGGATTGAGGATATAGCAGTTAAAATAGGAGTTGACGACGCTCAGGAGCATAACGGTGAGGGCGTCCAGCTTCCAGAACAGGATAAGGGTACAGCAGAGCAGGGTGGTGACGCCCGCCGCCATGTAGCGCAGACGGTTTTTGGGGGTCACCCGGCGGCCCAGCACCCAATAGGCAAGGATGGAGGCCAGGCCCACCAGCAGGGTGTTGACGCCCACCAAGGCTTCGCTGCGGACCAGGTCGAACAGCAGCAGGTTAAGATAAAAGGAGAAGGTGCCCGCCCGAATGCCCTTAATAAACTCCGCCCACAGGCTGCTCAGGATGACCGGCGTGTGGAAAAACCGCTTCCAGGCTGCCCAAAACCGGATCTCGGCGGTGGGGACGGGCTTTTCCGGCAGACGGCGGACGAACAGGAGCATCCCCCCGGCCACAGCCAGGGAAAAAGCCAACATGGCCACATAACCCGCAAGGCCCTGAAAGGCGGAGATCACCCAGCCGCAGACGGCGGGCATGAGCAGGGACACCGCGCCGGTGCCCACGCCAATAAAACCCAGGGCGGCGTCGCGGTCAAGATCGGTGCTGTACTGGATGACGCACAGATCGTAGGCCATCCAGTAGTAGCCCCCCGCCAGGGAGACCAGGGCGGCGATGATGGGCATAAAGACGGCGGTGGGGCCGTTCATGGCGCCGAAAAACATCAGATACATCACCACAAACAAAGCGATGCCCAGATACATGGATTTGACCGCGCCCTTTTTGTTGGCAAAATACATGGCCAGCACGGTTCCCGGCGGGTTGAAGACAAAGGTCAGCAGGTTGTACCACATGACGATGTCGGAACTGTCGGAAAGGCGCAGCAAAAGGGTGTTGATAAAGGTGGTCTGCAGGCTGGTAAACACCAAAAAGGCAAAATGGATCCAGGAAAAACGGCGGAAATCCCGCCCGAGGCGGACAAGGCCCAAAGCCCCCTCCAGGCGAAGCTTCCAGCGTTCTGTTGTCGATATCATCGTCCACTCCCTCCCGCTTGACGGGGCAAAATCGGCAAAAAGCAGGGGACCCCCAAACAAGAGAGGTCCCGCAGCAGGGAATTGGCGCTTATTTGCCGGCGAGATGGGCGTTGAGCGCGGCCACCAGCTCGTCCGCGTCCACGCCGTGGACGGCGCAGGCCTGCGCGATGGACTCTCCGCGGGAAGCGGGGCAGCCCAGGCAGTGCATGCCCATGTTCAGAAAATATTCGGCGGTGGTGCGGTCGGCGTCCAGAATATCGCCGATGACGGAATCCTTTGTAATGGTCATAATTTGTTCTTCCTTTCCGGTTTCATGTCCTTATTCTTCCCCCGCGGCGGCCCGGAATACGGGCTGCGGCGGAAGATCCTTTTCACACCGTTATTATAACGGGTTTTTCCCCGGATTGCAACGGGCAAACGCGAAGGGGCCCGCCGCAACGGAAAACGGGAGGAGACGACGGCGTCTCCTCCCGTTTTTGGACAAAAAAATGCCGCCCCCACTATTGCAGGAACAGCACCCCTGGTGGACGATAAGGGACTCGAACCCATGACCTCCCGCACGTCAAGCGGATGCGCTACCAGCTGCGCTAATCGTCCATACCTTGTTCAATTGACAGGATTTTATTATATAGGGAGTTTGTCCAAAAATCAAGGGGATTTTACAAAAAAGAGAAGTTTTATCTGTTTTGCATAAAGAAAGGACACAAATACCGGTCAAGTCTGATAAAAGGGCGGTGTATGAATATTTTCTGAATTCTTGAAAGGGAAAAAGTCAAAAACAGAGGGAGAGGTTGTTTGAAAAAGGCCGTTGTGATATAATAAATCGAATATAGCCATGCCCTTTGCCGGGAGGGTATCCCCCTTTGTCTGCGCTTCGGTCTTCCGGCGGTTGGGGGCACATATAAGAGTAAGGAAGGATGGCGGCGCGCCGCCGGACGGGGAAAAGGATGAGGATTCTGGGGATCGACCCCGGCTATGCCATTGTGGGCTGGGGCGTGCTGGATTATGCGGGCAATAAGTTTGCCACGGCGGGGTACGGGGCGGTCACCACAGAGCCGGACCTGCGTTTTGAGCGCCGCCTGGAGATCATTTACGACGAGATCTGCGGGATATTAAAAGAATACCGGCCGGAAGCCATGGCGGTGGAAAAGCTGTTTTTCACCAACAACCGCACCACCGGCATCGACGTGGCCCAGGCCCGCGGCATTGTGCTGCTGGCGGCGGCCCAGTATCATACGGCGGTGTACGAATACACCCCCATGCAGGTAAAGCAGGCGGTGGTGGGGTACGGCAAAGCGGTCAAAAAACAGGTGATGGAGATGACCCGGATCCTGCTGCATCTGGAAAAGGTGCCAAAGCCGGACGATACGGCCGACGCCCTGGCCATCGCCATCTGCCATGCCCACTGCGCCGGCTTCGGACGGCGTCTGGAGGAATATTACCGATAACGCAAAAGGAGATACATCGTGATTTACAGCCTGACGGGAAAACTGATCCATGTGGAAAACGCCCTGGCGGTGGTGGAATGCGCCGGGGTGGGCTATGCCTGCAAGACCACCAGGGCCACCCTGGGCGCGCTGCCTTCGGTGGGCAGCGCCGTGACCCTTTACACCCATCTCAACGTCCGGGAGGACGCGGTGGAGCTCTTTGGCTTTTACACCGGCAGGGAGCTGGAATGCTTCCGCCAGCTGCAGACCGTCAGCGGCGTGGGGCCTAAGGCGGCCCTGGCCATCCTTTCGGAGCTGACGCCGGATCGGTTTGCTCTGGCGGTGGCCTCGGGGGACGTAAAGGCCATCACCCGGGCGGCGGGGGTTGGCCCAAAGCTGGCTCAGCGGGTGATCCTGGAACTGAAAGACCGGGTGACCAGCGAAGAGATTGCCAGCGGCTTTTCTGAAGGGGCCGGGCCCGCCGCGGCCTTTTCCACCGGCAGCATGACAGAAGCGGTAAGCGCCCTGACGGCCCTAGGTTACAGCCAGTCGGAGGCGGCCCAGGCCCTTGGAGGGCTGGATCCGTCGCTGTCCGCTGAGGAACTGATCCGCAGGGCCCTGCGGGGCCTTGCGGGCGGAAAACGATAGAGACAGGGAATGAGGGAGGAGCCTTCTTATGGCGGAAACTGAAATGGATTTTGAAAGCCGGATCATCGCGCCGGAATACGGCGGCGAGGATTCGGACATTGAAACGTCGCTCCGCCCGAAAACCCTTGGGGATTACATCGGGCAGCAAAAGGCAAAAGAAAACATGGCGGTCTACATCGAGGCCGCCCGCATGCGCGGGGAGCCGCTGGATCATGTCCTGCTTTACGGCCCTCCCGGCCTGGGCAAGACCACCCTTTCGGGTATCATTGCCAACGAGATGCATGTCAACCTGCGCATCACCTCCGGCCCGGCCATCGAAAAGCCGGGGGATCTGGCGGCCCTGCTGACCAATTTAAGCGAAAACGACATTTTGTTTATCGACGAGATCCATCGCCTTTCCCGGGCGGTGGAAGAGGTGCTTTACCCCGCCATGGAGGACTACGCCCTGGATATCATCATCGGCAAGGGCCCTTCGGCGCGCTCCATCCGCATCGACCTGCCCCATTTTACCCTGGTGGGGGCCACCACCAGGGCCGGACAGCTTACCGCCCCGCTGCGGGACCGCTTCGGCGTGGTGCTGCGTCTGGAGATGTACACCCAGGAGGAGCTGACGCGCATTGCCCTGCGCAGCGCCGGGATCTTGGGCATTGCCTGCGACGAAGCGGGCGCCGCGGAATTGGCGCGCCGCAGCCGGGGCACCCCCCGTATTGCCAACCGCCTGCTTAAGCGGGTGCGGGATTTTGCCCAGGTCATGGGGGACGGGGTCATCAGCGGGGAGATCGCCCAAAGCGCCCTGAACCGGCTGGAGATCGACGAGCTGGGCCTGGACGCCATTGACCGCCGGATGCTGACCACCATCATCCGCAACTACGCCGGGGGCCCCGTGGGGCTGGAGACTCTGGCGGCGGCCATTGGGGAAGAAGCCGTTACCCTGGAGGATGTTTATGAGCCCTATCTGATGCAGATAGGTTTTTTGAGCCGGACGCCCCGGGGACGCTGCGTCACCCGGCTGGCCTATGCCCATCTGGGCATCCCCGTGCAGGGGATGCCGGCGGAAGAATATGAGCAGATGAACCTGGCTGACGCCGGGAACTGACCGCGACGGGAGGACATTATGGGAAGACTATTTGGAACGGACGGCGTGCGGGGCGTTGCCAATCGGGATCTCACCTGCGAGCTGGCCATGGAGATCGCCAAAGCCGCCGGTACCATCATCCGGGAGGAAAAGAGTGGGCGGTGCCGCTTTGTGCTGGGCTGCGATACCCGCAGCTCCGCCTCCATGCTCAGCAGCGCCATGAGCGCCGGGCTGTGCGCCGTGGGCTGCGATGTGATCTTGCTGGGCGTGGTGCCCACCCCGGCGGTGGCCTATCTCACCAAGCGCCTGGGGGCGGACGCAGGCATTATGCTTACCGCCTCCCACAATCCCTATGAATACAACGGCATCAAAATCATCGGCGGGGACGGCTTTAAGCTTACCGACGCGGAGGAGGAGGCCATCGAGGCCATGGTGCTGGATAAAGCCCGTCCCGCGGCCCTGGCTAAGGCGGACGAGATGGGCGTCGTGAGCACGGGGTACGACAGCGTAGAGCTTTATATCGGGCATCTGCGCTCCACCGTAAGCGGGAACTTCGGCGGAATGCGGGTGGCGATAGACTGCGCCAACGGCAGCGCCTGCGCCACGGCCAAACAGATCTTTGAGGGGCTGGGCGCGCAATGCGTCTTTTTAAACTGCGAGCCAAACGGCGTCAATGTCAACCGGGGCTGCGGCTCCATGCATGTATCGGCCCTGGCGGACTATGTAAAAGCAAACGCAATGGATCTGGGCGTGGCCTTCGACGGCGACGCCGACCGGTGCCTTGCGGTGGACAGCGAGGGAACGCTGGTGGACGGCGACGTGCTCATGGCGATCTTCGCCCGGCGCATGATGCGGGCGGGCACCCTGAAGAAGAACGGCGTCGTAGCCACGGTGATGTCCAACATCGGCTTTTTTAAATATGCCCAGGCGAACCATTTGGAAGCGGTCACCACCAAGGTGGGGGACCGTTACGTGCTGGAAAAGATCATCGCCGGGGGCTACAGCCTGGGCGGGGAGCAGTCCGGCCATATCATCTTTTTTGACCACATGACCACCGGCGACGGGCAGCTTTCCGCCCTGCAGCTGCTGGAGGCCCTGGCTCGGGAGGGCAGGCCCTTGCGGGAGCTGCGCCAGGTCATGCGGGTGTATCCCCAGGTCATCGTCAACGCCCCGGCCAGCACCGCCGCCAAAGCGGCCCTGCCTCACGCCAAAAGCATCTGGGATCAGATCGCCGCCATGGAAAAAGAATTGGACGGCAACGGGCGGGTACTGGTGCGCCCCTCCGGGACAGAGCCTCTGATCCGCGTAATGGTGGAGGGGCCGGAGACGGAACGGATCCGGGAAATGGCCCGGCAGATCGCGGAGGCCATCGGCAGGGAACTGGCCGACTGAGGCCTAAAAAACACAGGAAATCAGGTGAAGCCATGCGCATAGCGGACCGATGGGAAGATTATGAGATTTTGGATACCTCCGGCGGGGAAAAGCTGGAGCGCTGGGGAGAGGTGCTGCTGGTGCGCCCGGATCCCCAGATCATTTGGAATACGGAAAAAGCTTGCCCGGAATGGGGCAGCGCCAACGCGCGATATCTGCGCTCCGCTTCCGGCGGCGGCAGCTGGCAGGAATACCGGATGCCGCGGAAGGAATGGGCCATCCGCTACGGGGATCTTCGCTTTAAAGTGAGCCCCACCGGATTTAAGCACACGGGGCTTTTTCCGGAACAGGCGGTGAACTGGGACTGGATGCGGGAAAAGATCGAAGGGGCCGGGCGCCCGGTGAAGGTGCTCAACCTCTTTGCCTATACCGGCGGGGCCACCCTGGCCTGCGCCGCGGCCGGCGCCTCGGTGTGCCATGTGGACGCCTCCAAGGGCATGGTCAATTGGGCCCGGGAAAACGCCCGGCTTTCCGGGCTGGAGGAGCGTCCGATCCGCTGGATCGTGGACGACTGCAAAAAGTTTGTGGAGCGGGAGATCCGCCGCGGCAGCCGCTATGACGGCATCGTCATGGATCCGCCCTCTTATGGCCGCGGGCCGGGGGGCGAAGTGTGGAAGCTGGAGGAACAGATCTATGAGCTGGTGGCCCTGGCCGCCGGGGCCCTTTCGGACGATCCCCTGTTTTTCCTGCTGAACTCCTACACCACCGGCCTGCCCGCCTCGGTGATGGAATATCTGCTGGGGGTAACGGTGGGCAAAGCCCATCCGGGCAAAGTCTCCTCCTCCGAGATCGGCCTTCCGGTGCGGGAAAGCGGCTTTGCCCTGCCCTGTGGCAGCACCGCCATCTGGGAGCAGGCCGGGCGGTAACGCCTTTGATAGAAACTGTTTTTGACAATGACCTGCCTTTTGGGCGGGCATTGATCTTACCAATAAGGGAAATGATGTATATGAATCCGATCATCAGCGCCAAGGACGTCACCTTCGCCTACCCCGCCTATGAGGGGGAGGCGTCCCAGACGGTTTTGGACGACATCTCCATCGATATCCGTCCCGGGGAATTCGTGGCGGTGTTGGGGCACAACGGCTCGGGAAAATCCACCCTGGCCAAGCATTTTAACGCCATTTTGCTGCCCAGCGGCGGCACGGTGTGGGTCGCCGGCATCGACACCCGCATCGAGGATAAGATCTACGACATCCGCCAGACGGTGGGCATGGTGTTCCAGAACCCGGATAACCAGTTGGTGGCCACCATTGTGGAAGAGGACGTCGCCTTCGCCCTGGAAAACCTGGGCGTCCCCCCGGCGGAGATCCGCGCCCGAGTGGATGACGCCCTGAAATCTGTGGGGATGTATGAATACCGGGAACACGCGCCCCATCAGCTTTCCGGCGGGCAGAAGCAGCGCATCGCCATCGCCGGCGTCATTGCCATGCGCCCGCGCTGCATCGTGCTGGACGAGCCCACCGCCATGTTGGATCCCCGGGGGCGGGAAGAGGTGCTTGCCACCATCCGCGGGCTCAACCGCGAACACGGCATCACCGTGGTGCTCATCACCCATTATATGGATGAAGCCGCCCTCTGCGACCGGGTGGTCGTGGTGGATAACGGCCGGATGCTGCTGGACGGCGTCCCCAAGGAGGTCTTTTCCCACGTGACCATCCTCAAAGAGGTGGGGCTGGACGTGCCCCAGGTGACCGAGCTGGCCTATGGCCTGCGCTGCGCCGGGTATCCGGTGCCGGAGGATATTATTTTTGAAGAAGAGTGCGTGGACGCCATCGCCGCTCTGCTGGAGGGCCGCCATGTCGATCATAAAAACTGAGGGTCTGACCTATACCTATTCCCCCGGCACCCCCTATCAGAAAACTGCGGTTTCCGCTGTGGATCTGGACATCGCCCAGGGCGATGTGGTGGGGGTCATCGGCCATACCGGCTCGGGGAAATCCACCCTGATCCAACATTTCAACGGCCTTTTGCGGCCCACTTCGGGCAAGGTGTTTGTGGACGGCGAGGATATGTGGCAAAACCCCAAGGAGATCCGCCGCTTCCGTTTTAAGGTGGGTCTGGTGTTCCAGTACCCGGAATACCAGCTGTTTGAAGATACGGTCTACAAGGATATTGCCTTTGGGCCGCGCAACATGGGCCTTTCGGAGGAGGAGATCGACGCGCGGGTGCGCCAAGCCGCGGCCTTCGTTGGGCTGCGGGAAAAGCACATGCAGAAAAGCCCCTTCGAGCTTTCCGGCGGGCAGAAGCGCCGGGTGGCCATCGCCGGCGTCATCGCCATGAACCCCAAGGTGCTGATTTTGGACGAGCCCACCGCGGGGCTGGACCCCAAGGGCAGGGAAATGATCCTGGGGCAGATCCGGGAATACCATGAGGAAGAAAAAAACACGGTGCTGCTGGTCTCTCACAGCATGGAGGACGTGGCAAAATACGCCAAAACGGCGCTGGTGATGAATCAGGGCAAGGTGTTTTTGTACGCTCCGGTGGAAGAGGTGTTTTCCCACGCCGAGGAACTTACCGGCCTGGGCCTTTCGGTGCCGCAGGTATCCCGGGTGTTCCTCACCCTGGCCCGGCGGGGGTATCCGGTAAACCCCAACGTGTTTACCCTGGAGCAGGCCAAAACGGAGCTGCTGCGGGTGCTGGGGAAAGGAGGGAGCGACCATGCTTAAGGATATTACCATCGGCCAGTACTTCCCCGGAAAATCGGTGCTGCACCGGCTGGATCCCCGGGTAAAGATCATCCTTACCTTTTTGTATATTGTGGTGCTTTTTGCGGCCAGTAACCCTTTGGGGCTGCTCATCGGGATCTTTTTCCTCATCGTAGCTTACGGCGTTTCCCGGGTGCCGCCCAGGATGATCCTCAAAAGCCTAAAGCCGGTGCTCCCCATCATCCTTTTCACCACCTTGCTCAACGTGTTTTTCATCGAGGGAGAGATCCTGTGGCATTGGGCTTTCCTCACCATTACGAAGGAGGGCGTCGCCACGGCGGTGATCATGTCTGTGCGCATCGCCTGCCTGATCGCCGGGACTTCCCTGCTCACCTACACCACCAGCCCCATCGCCCTGACCGACGGGCTGGAGCGGCTGATGGGCCCGCTGAAAAAGATCCGGTTCCCGGTGCACGAGCTGGCCATGATGATGACCATCGCCCTGCGCTTTATCCCCACCCTCATCGAGGAGACCGATAAGATCATGAGCGCCCAGAAGGCCCGCGGCGCCGATATGGAAAGCGGCGGGCTGATGCAGCGGGCCAAAGCCCTGGTGCCGGTGCTGATCCCTCTGTTCGTCTCGGCCTTCCGCCGGGCGGATGAGCTGGCCATGGCCATGGAGTGCCGCTGCTACCGCGGCGGCGAGGGACGCACCCGGATGAAACAGCTGCATGTGGGCGGGGTGGACGCCGTTTGCACGTTATTTGTGCTGCTGTGCCTGGCGGGGGTCATCGCCGTCAACCTGTACGCACCGCCGCTGTTTTAAACAAAACGGGGGCCGCGCCTGACTGCGCTCCCCATTCCCGGAGGTATGCCTGTTGAGAAACATCCTGCTCACCATCTCCTACCTTGGCACCCGCTACCATGGCTTCCAGGTGCAGAAAAACGCCGTTACGGTGGCGCAGACCCTGCAGGACGCCATGGAGATCCTTTTGGGGCGCCGGGAGGATATCAAAGGCTGCTCCCGCACCGACGCCGGCGTTCACGCCGGTTTTTACTGCCTCAATTTTAAAACCGAGAACCCCATGCCCCTTCCCCGCATCCAGCGCGGCCTCAACGGCCTGCTGCCGTGGGATATTTCGGTGCGGGGCTGCCGGGAGGTGCCGGAGGATTTTCACGCCCGCTACGATGTGCTGGGCAAACGCTACCGGTATTTGATCTGGAACAGCCCCGCCCGCAGCCCGTTTTGGGAGGGCAGGGCCTATTCCTATTACCCGCCGCTGGATCTGGAAAAGGCCAGGGCCGTATGCCGGGCCTATGTGGGCTCCCACGATTTTTCCGCTTTTTGCAGCGTCAAAAGCGATGTGGAAGACAGGGTGCGCACGGTCACCCATTGCGGGATCGAGCGGGAGGGGGATCTGGTCACCTTCACTGTGGAAGGGGACGGCTTTTTGTATCATATGGTCCGCATCATGGTGGGCACCATGTTTTGGGTAAACGAGGGGCGGCTTTCCGTGGAGGAGATCCCGGCTATCATCGCCTCGCGGGATCGGGGCCGGGCGGGAAAGACAGCCCCGGCCTGCGGCCTTTACCTGGACCGGGTGTTTTACGACCTGGAAGGCCTGCGATGGGAGGAGGGGAAGGACCTTGGCTGATCTTGAAAACATCGAACACCTGCGCAAAAAACGCGCCCGGATCGGCTTTCTTAAAAAGGCGCTGGCCCTGCTGCTCATTGTGGCGGCCATTGCCCTGGCGGTGGCGTTTCGCCACGAGATCTCCCGTCTGAACCTTGTGGAGCAGCTGACGAGCCATCTGGTGGGCATAGGTTCCGGGCCGGGATGGCCGGTGGATATCTCCGGCATCACCGTGCGCGAAATGGCGCCGATGGGCAACGACCTGGCGGTGCTTACCGATACTGACCTGATCTTTTACAGCGCCCAGGGGCGGGAGATCCGCCGGGTGCAGCATGGCTGCGCCAACCCGGTGATGAAGGTGGGCGGCACCCGGGTGCTGCTGTACGATACCGGATCCCGGGAGATCCGGGTAGAATCTAAGACGCGGACGGTGGGTAGCAAGACCATGGAATACGCCGTCGATACCGGGGATATCTCGGCCAATAACTGCGTGGTACTGGTTACCCAGGGGGCCCGGTATGCTTCCGAGGTGACGGTGCTGGACAAAAACCTGGCCCAGCTGTACCAGTGGCGCTCGGCGGACAGCCGCGTTATGGTGGCGGCCCTCTCCGACCAGCAGGACGAAATGGCGGTGGGGACGGTAAATGTGCGGGACGGGCAGCTGTATTCCACCCTGCTCCTGTTCCGGTTTGACGAGGAACAGGAATATGTCCGGGAGGAGCTGGCCGGGGAGCTGATCCACAGCCTGCGCTACAAGCAGGGGTGTCTGCAGGCGCTTTCCTCCCGGCGGCTGTTGACTTTTTCAGAGACCGGAAAGCGCATGGCGGAGTATTCCCTGGGGGAGGAAACGCTGACGGCTTTTGACAGCGGGGCGGAGCTTTTTACGACGCTGCTGGTGGGCGACTACCGGGAGTTCAAAGAGCTGGATCTGGCCATAGTGGATTACACCGGCGCGGCGGTGGGCGGCTCCCAGCTGGATTTTCAGGTGGAGGATAGCACCGCTGCGGGGGACCGGGTGGTGCTGCAAAGCGGGGGCACCCTGTATCTTTACGGCGGCGGGGCGCTTTTGGACGAGATGGCGCCGCTGATGGAAATCCTGGATATCCAACTGGTGGGAAAAAACCTGTATCTGCTTACCCCTTCCACCCTGGAAAAGATTACGGTGCGGTAGGGCCGCAAAAAAGAATTCTTTTTCCTGCCATTTGTATTCTTTTTTCACATATGCTATAGTAATTTCGTCGGTTGGCGAGGCCGGGCGGGGCAGCATTTCCGCCGGAGCCCGCCAAACAGAAAAAGAAGATCGACACGGAGGCTCGGGGGAATGGACGCGTACCTGCCTATTTTATACGACCTTCTGGCGCTTTTGGTGCTGATCCTGATGATCCGCCAGGGCGCCCGCCGCGGCTTTGCCCGCACAGTGGTCAGCTTTTTGGGCTTTTTTATCGCGGCGGCCCTGGCCGGGGCGTTTGCCCAGGCGGCGGCGCCGGCCCTGTTCGAGCGCTTTATCCGCCCCGGCCTTGTGGAACGGGCCGCGGCCTGCGCGCAGGAGTTTTGGCAAGGCGGGCAGTGGCGGGAACTGGCGGAGGGCTTTTTGAAGGAGCTTGCCCCGGCGGTGACCAACGCGCTGTCCTTCGGCGGGCTGGATCTTTCCGTGGTGGAGGGCCTGGCCGCTGAGACCGGCGCCCAGGCGGCGCGGGAGCTGGTGGATCAGGTATTTGCAAAGCCCTGCGTGATGCTGATCTCCAGCATCCTGTTCCTTTTGGCCTTTGGGGAGCTCCTGTTTGTGGTGCGCCAGCTGGCCAAGGCCCTGAAGGAAGTCAACCGGATCCCGCTGATCGGGCCGGTCAACGCCCTGTTGGGCGGCGTAGTCGGCGCCCTGGAGGGCGCGCTGACGGTGTATCTTGCCGTGCTGGCGCTATCCCTTTTAATGGCGCTGACGGGGGACGCGCTGCCCTTTATCAGCCGGAAAACGGTGGAGGGTACCTGGCTGCTGCGATACTTTTTTGTTTACGATCCGTTTGGTGCGTCGATGCTTTGACAGCGCTGTGTTTCGGAAAAATTTGCCTTTGCCGGCGGCGTCCAGCGCCTTCTGCAAAGGCCGGGGCCCCGGCTGCTGAGAGACGGCGGCGGGGGAAAAGGGCAGGGCCCGTCCCCGAAAAAACGAGGGAGAGCGAACGATATGGGGATACCAAATATTTTGTCGGTTTGCCGGATCCTGTTGATCCCGGTGTTTTTGTGGGTCTACCTGACGGCGGGGACCCCGGGCGGCTTTTTGCTGGCGGCAGGGATCCTGCTGATCTCCGGCCTGACCGACCTTTTGGACGGCTGGATCGCCCGGCGCTTCCACATGGTCACGGCCCTGGGCCGCGTGCTGGATCCGGTGGCGGACAAGCTGACCCAGGCGGCGGTCTGCACCGGCCTTGCCATCCGCTATCCGCAGCTGACCTTTTTGCTGGTGATTTTTATTTTAAAAGAGCTGCTGATGCTGATCGGCGGGTTTAAGCTTCTGCGGAAAAACCGGGATATTGCCGGTGCACGCTGGTTTGGCAAGCTGTACACCTTTGTGTTTTATGTCATCACCCTGTTTGTGGTGGGGCATCAGGGCCTGTCGGAGCAGACGGTGATGATCCTGTTACTGATCACCGCCGGGTTTATGGTGTTTTCCTTCGCCATGTATATCCCCATGTTCCTGCGTCTGAACAAAAAAGGGACGGCGTCCGAGGACGAAAGCGCCCCGGCAGATCCCGCGCAGAAATAAACGAAGGCGAGCCCTTTTCGCGAACGAATATTCTCGTTCCCGATATGGTTTTTTCACAAAAAATTCATATGCTGCCGGTATAATATAAAAAACAGCTCTTTGAGCTTTTGCGCGGGTTCCCCGCTCTTTTTGGGGGGCGCGCCGGCGCGCTTTGCGGCTTTGTACGGCAGCGCCATTTAAGCGCGGAGCATTGGCATGGCGGCGCCTGCGGACGTTACAACGCGGCTTTCGCGTTGAGACGCGGCGGCGCCATAAGTTTTCCGGCCTGGCGGCCGGCTGCCCCGGGCTCTGTGGCCCGGCAGATTCGAGGTGGGTATTCTGATGAGCATGATGTGTGCAAGATGCAAAAAACGTCCGGCCATGGTTTTTATGACCCGTATGGAAAACGGGCAGACCATTAACGAGGGCCTTTGTCTGAAATGCGCCAAGGAACTGGGGATCAAGCCGGTGGACGACCTGATGAACCAGATGGGGCTTTCCGAGGACGATTTGGAAAATATGAGCGAGCAGATGATGGGGCTGATGAACCCGGAAGGCGGCGAGGACGGGGAACCGGCCGAGGGCGACGAGAATTTTGAGCCCGGCGGCGCCCAGACCTTCCCCTTTTTGCAGAACCTGTTCGGCGGCGCCCCCAAAGCCCAGGATGGCGAGCAGGAAGCCCGCCCGTCCCGGCAGGAGAGAGCGGACGGCCGCGAGAAAAAAGATAAGAAAGAGAAAAAGCGCAAGTTTCTGGAGGCTTACTGCGAGGATCTGACCCACAAAGCAAAAGAGGGACGGCTGGACCGCATTGTGGGCCGTGATAACGAGATCTATCGTGTGATCCAGATCCTTAACCGGCGCACCAAGAACAACCCTTGCCTCATCGGCGAGCCCGGCGTGGGCAAAACCGCCGTGGCGGAGGGGATCGCCCTGCGCATTGCCCAGGGCGACGTGCCCCCCAAACTTCAAAACAAGGAGATCCACCTGCTGGATCTTACGGCCCTGGTGGCGGGCACCCAGTTCCGCGGCCAGTTTGAAAGCCGGATGAAGGGCCTTGTGGAAGAGGTAAAGGCACTGGGGAACATCATCCTTTTTGTGGATGAGGTGCACAACCTGGTGGGAGCCGGGGACGCCGAGGGCAGCATGAACGCCGCCAACATCCTCAAGCCGGCCCTCTCCCGCGGGGAGATCCAGGTGATCGGGGCCACCACCTTCGGGGAATACCGCAAGTACATCGAGAAGGACTCCGCCCTGGAACGCCGGTTCCAGCCGGTAACGGTGAACGAGCCCTCCATCGCCGATACCATTGAGGTGATCTCCGGGATCAAGGAATATTACGAAAAATACCATCACGTCGCCGTGCCGGAGAGCATGGTGAAAAGTGTGGTGGTGCTTTCCGAACGCTATATCAACGACCGTTTCCTGCCGGATAAGGCCATCGACCTGCTGGACGAGGCCTGCTCCTGCGCTTCCCTGCGCAACAAAGAGCTGGCGGAATACGACAGCCTCAGCCAGAAGCTGCTTGTCGCCCAGGAGGACGAGGCGCTGCTGGAATCCTCCGCCGCCGGGGAGGCGGACTATGAGAAGCTGGCTCATCTCAAGGCCGACACCATCAAGCTGCAGGATCGCATCAAAGAACTGGAGCCCAAAGCCCTGAACGCAGAGGTCACCGCAGAAGACGTGGCCCATGTCATCGAGCTGTGGACGGGGATCCCCGCCAGCAAGATCCGGGAATCGGAGCTGGGCAAGGTGGCGCGGCTGGAAGAGACCCTGAAAAAGAAGATCATCGGTCAGGACGAGGCGGTAGCCCTGGTGTCCGGCGCAGTCAAGCGCTCCCGGGTGCAGATCAGCCCGCGGCGCCGTCCGGCCTCCTTTATCTTCGTCGGCCCCACCGGCGTGGGAAAGACGGAGCTGGTCAAAGTGCTCTCTCAGGAGCTGTTTGATTCGACGGATCCCTTGATCCGCCTGGATATGTCGGAATTCATGGAGAAGCATTCGGTCTCCCGCATCGTGGGCTCTCCGCCCGGATATGTGGGTTACGACGAGGCGGGCCAGCTCACCGAAAAGGTGCGCCGCAAGCCCTATTCCGTGATCCTTTTTGACGAGATCGAAAAAGCCCATCCCGATGTGATGAACATCCTGCTCCAGATCCTGGACGAGGGGCACATCACCGATGCCCATGGGCGCAATGTCCCGTTTGAAAACACCATCGTGGTCATGACCTCCAACGCCGGCAGCGAGCGGCGGGAAAACGCGCTGGGCTTTGCCCGCAGCCAGGCCGAGGCCAGCCGCGACGCCGCCATGAAGGGCTTAGCGGAATTTTTGCGCCCGGAGTTTCTGGGCCGTGTGGATGAGATCGTTGTATTCCGCCAGCTGGATCAGGACGATTTTGAAAAAATCGCGGCGCTGATGCTGGATGAATTCAAAGAGCCCATGGAGGAAAAGGGGATCCGGTTTGATTACGAGCCGGAGGTGCTGCAGCTCATCGCCCAAAAAGCTTTTGGCAAAAAGAGCGGCGCCCGCGACCTGCGCCGGGTCATCCGCCGCGAGGTGGAGGATCCCATCTGCGAAAGATTGGCTTTGGGCGCGGACGACGGCATTACGCGGATCAAAGCGGCGGTGCAGGACGGCACGATCAAGATCCTCTCTCTGTAAAGCTTCTATTTTGATAAAAAAACAGCGGATCAAGCGGGCTCTGCCGCCAAAGGGCGCGGCAGGGCCCGCAAATATTTTGCCACAGGGGCATTGACAAGCGGCGCTTTATTTGTTAAAATAAAATCCGTCGCTTAAGGCATGCGGGTGTAGTTCAATGGTAGAATCCCAGCCTTCCAAGCTGGTCGCGTGGGTTCGATTCCCATCACCCGCTCCATTTCTGCTTGGGTGGCGCGCAGGCGTGCAGCACGGCGGCTTTTTTACAAAAAATGCGCCAGTAGCTCAGCTGGATAGAGCAACTGCCTTCTAAGCAGTAGGCCAGGGGTTCGAGTCCCTTCTGGCGCGCCAATATGGTGGGCGTAGTTCAGCTGGTTAGAGCACCAGATTGTGGTCCTGGTTGTCGTGGGTTCGAATCCCATCGCCCACCCCATTTTAAAAGAAAAAGGCGTTCGCGCCTTTTTTTGATATACAAAGGTTTTCCAAAAACCGGTGGGCTATCGCCAAGCGGTAAGGCAACGGACTTTGACTCCGTCATCCCGCTGGTTCGAATCCAGCTAGCCCAACCAAAAATCCTTGCGCCGTATATTATGGCGCAAGGATTTTTTCATAGGGGCGCTGTTCCGGTCAGAAACATAGTCGCGTCGCGCCCGGTCAAAAACATAGTCGCATTGCTCGCGCTTACGCGGCTTCGCACTACTCCTTGTTTTTTCCTGCCCGAACTGTTGCTGTATCCGCCACTGGCGGCGCAACGGTACGGGCCCCTCTTGACATCGGTTTTCTCCGCCTTCGGCTCTAAAAATCTCCTGGGACGGCCCGCAGGCCTAATGCCGGAGACCAACCGCCCGCAGGCGGCTCTTAGGCCGACGGCCCCCCCCGAAGGGGAAAGCGGTTTATGCCATTCGGCAAACCGCTGGATGCGAAAGAAGCGGCATCTGCTGTTGCTGTTAAAGACACGTCGCAGCGGATTCCGCTGCAATCAAAATACCCAGTCTTCGGACTGGGTGTTTTTCTTGCGGGTTGCCCGGCCTTGAAAAAGAAGATTGCATATTATGTGCGAAGGGGCTACAATTAACGTATCAGCAGAAGGCGGAGGGCCCCGTCTCTTGTACAATAAATTTTCAGCGGGGGGTTTGCGCGATGAAAGGACGACGGATTCGCACGGCAACTTTTTTGCTGGCTTTGGCGCTGGCCGCTGTTTTTATGGCCAGCTGCGGCCAGTTTACCGGCGCTGAGACAGGCGGATCCAGTGCCGCCAGCGTGGCGGAGCCGCCGTCCGCAGACGCTTTAGACCAAGAGGAAGAGGACAAAGAGCCCGCCTCCAGTGCTGTGGCCGATCCGGACGGCAGCAAATCGGACAGCAGCGAGCCGGAGGAATATGTTCCCCAGTTTACCGACGGGACGCGGACCGTTCCGCCAACCGAACTAAAAGCCGGGGACGAATTTCTCGGGTGGACATTGACGGAAGTTGAGGCTACAAACGGTTATTACGAGGGCGGAGAACCGTGGGGTTGCGCCATTTTTGAAGGAGAGGTCTGGGTAAAAGGGCGGTTGGTTTACGAAACGGACTATTACCCTTTTGGCGAGATCATTCTTTTCTATCCGGAGGATGATTCCATCTTCCCCCGGTGGGCCAGCGACACCCGCGAGGGCGGAATCTGGACGTCTGTCGGCTGCAGCGCCCTGTTTGACGAGTATGATCCTGACGTTCCAGATGTCTACTCCCTTTATTTTGAAGACCTCAAAAGCTCTTTTGGCTTTGGCGATGAGCCGGGCGAATATGCGTGCGAAGCGCTGATCACAAAGTTTGTGGCGGACAGCCGCCCGATGGCGACCGTTGACGCGGTTGATATTTTAGAGGTTAAAGCGGTTCCCGCCGGCGGCGCGTGACCCGGACCCACGTCTCTTTTGCCGGAAACAAAGGCGCAGATCGAAAGTCTCCCTATTTTTAATCGGGAGACTTTTTTGTTTGACGGCGCTTTTTCTGGGAGCGGCGGGGCCAAAAGGTCAGGAAAATCAAACCCCTTAAAAGAAGCGACAAAAAAAGCGGCTGCCGCAGCGTCCCGAATGAGGACAAACGCGGCAGCCGCTCTTTGTTTTGAGGAAAAGGCTACGCCCCCGGCGCAGCGGCCTAAAGCAGCGGGTTTTCGGCTCGGGCGCGCAGCCGCGCCCACCGGCGGTCGACCTCTGCCTGGATGCTTTCGGTCACTTCCCGGTACTCCTCCCCAGCCAGGTGGCGGGTGCGGCCCATGCGGCTCAAAAAATCCAGCACCGGAATCTTTTTTCCGGCTTTTTCCGGGTCGTAGGAAAGGGAAGTGACCCCGTTTTCTATTTCATATAGGGGATAATAACAGCAGTCCACCGCCGCGGCGATCACCCGGCGCTCGCCGCTGGGCTTATCACCCCAGTTGAGGGGGCAAGCGGAGAGAGCCTTTACATAGGCCGTGCCGGAATGCTCCGCATAATACTGGGCTTTTGCCGCTTTGCGGATAAAATCGGCCGGGGAGGATTCTGCCGCTGTGGCCACATAAGGCATGCCGCTGGCGGCCATGATCTGGGGCATATCCTTGTGATAAAAGCTCTTGCCGTATTGATCCGGCCCCAGATGGGAGGTGGCGCTGCGGGCGCCTTTGGGGGTGGAGTAGGAGAGCTGGTACCCGGTGTTCATATATCCGCCGTTGTCGTATTCAAAAAGGATGACCGGTTTCCCGCGCAGGGCGGTGCCCAGGGCGGAGCCCATGCCGATATCCAGGCCGCCGTCCCCGCTTATCATGATAAAGGTGATCCGTCCCGGGGGAAGTTCCCCCCGGGCCTGGCGCTGGCGATACATTTTGGCAAGGCCGGAGAGGGTGGCTGCCCCGTTTTGGAAAAGATTGTGCACATAGGGGACGCGAAAGGCGGTCTTGGGGTATGGGGTGGTCACCACCATGCCGCAGCCGGTCTGGAACAGCAGCACCACATTGCCTTCGATGCCGCGCAGCAAAAGGTTGACATTGACGGGGATGCCGCAGCCGGGACAGGCGCCATGCCCCGGAGCCAGGCGCTTTGGCATGGCGGTGGTGGCGGCGACGCCGCCGCCCTCCACCACGGCGCGCCCGGCGTTTTCTTCCCAATGACATGCGGTCAGGCCGGGGGAGGCGGATCGCTCTGAAATGGGAAGGAAAGGCGCTTTCAGGTCAATCGGTTGCCCGGGCCGCGCGCCCCAATAATCGAAGGCCGGGGCGTCCTCCTGCAAACACAGGCGCAGCAGCCCCTCTGCGTCCCGCTGATAAAAATCTGCGCCCCCCAGGCCGTAGACGCGGCTGAGAACGCGCGGGGCAGCGCCATATTGCTGCAGGGCGGCGCGGATCTCCAGGGACATATTGCCGCCGCCCGCGCCGTAGCTGTCCTGCCGGTCGGCGATGATCAGCACTTTGGCCTGGGAGCACAGCCCGGAGATCTCCCGGGCGGGAAAGGGGCGCAGCACCGGCGCTGTGAGCACGCCCACCAAAAGCCCCTCGCTCCGCAGCTTATCCGCCGCGGCGCAGGCGGTATCGTAGGAGGAGCCCAGGACAAACAGCAGGGCCTGAGCGTCCTCGGCGCGGTAGTGGGCCACCGGCGCATACCGCCGTCCAGAAAGCTCTTCCAATTCCTGAAACACCTGGGGGATCACGGTGCGGGCCTGTTCCATGGCCAGATGCAGCTGATATTTGTTGTTGAGGATATCCGGCTCGTTCATGTAGGAGCCGATGGTCACCGGACGCTTTGGATCCAGGGCCGTAAAGGGCGCCTGATAGGGGCCGATAAATTCCTGCACGTCGGAATCCTTTGCAAAGACCAAGCAGCTGCGCTTTTGATGGCTGGTAAAAAAACCGTCAAAGGCGACGATCACCGGCAGATGCAGTGCCTCGGCGATCTTCAGGGCGCAGAGGTTAAAATCGTACACCTGTTGGGGGGAGGCCGCAAAAAGGATGACCCAGCCGGCGTTGAGGGCATACATCAGATCGCTGTGATCCCCTTTGATGGAGAGCGGGCCGGAAACGGTGCGGCAGGCTACGTTGAGCACCATGGGCAGGCGGGTGCCAGATTGGACGGGAAGCTGCTCCAGGGCATAGAGCAGGCCGTTGGCGGAGGTGGCGTTGAACACCCGTCCGCCCCCGGCCGCGGCCCCGTAGCAGATGTCGGCGGCGCTGTGTTCCCCCTCGGCGGGCATGAGAGCGATGCGGTGCTCTCCGTCTGCGAACAATTGATCCAGATACTCCGCAATCTGGGTGGAAGGCGTGATGGGGTAGTATCCCATCACATGGTAGTCGATCTGCTTAGCCGCCCAGGCGGCCAACTCGTTCCCGCTTTCATATAAGGTGCGCTGTTCCTTTTTTGCCATTATACCAGCCCTCCATCCACGCGTTTTTCATCCAGATAGCTTTCGCCGGTCACCCAGGGGTTGGCGCCCGCCGCGAGGCAATCCCAAGTTTTGTGTAAACCTTCGATGTGGTGTAGAATAGAAGCATCACATCGGAGGTTTTTAATATGGCCAGAAGAAATCGCAGTCCCGAAGAAAACGAGCGCAGATCAAAAATCCGTG
>JAQVCU010000001.1 GCA_028689635.1 Oscillospiraceae bacterium | reverse complement strand
CGCGTGGCCCCCGCCAAAGAGATCCTGGAAAAACTGATGAGCGAATCGGAGCAGCTGCTCGGCAATTATCTGGAAATGAGAGGTGTTACCCTTGAGTAAAACAGCGATCGTGACCGGGGCCTCCCGGGGGATCGGCGCGGCCATCGCCCGCCGTCTGGCAAAAGAAGGCTACCAGGTAGCCATCAACTGCGTCAATCAGGAACTGGCCGATACCGAGGGCGCCGAAGTGGCCGCCCAGTGCAGGGCCCTGGGGGCCGAGGCCCGCTGCTATGTGTGGAACGTGGCGGATTTTGAGGCCTGCGGCGAAGCGGTCAAGCAGATCAAAGCGGAGATGGGTTCCATCGACGTGCTGGTGAACAACGCCGGCATCACCCGGGACGGGCTGCTGGCCCGCATGAGCGAGGAAGCCTATGACGCGGTCCTCTCGGTGAACCTCAAAGGGGTTTTTAACATGTGCCGCCACGTTTCCGGCGTAATGATGCGTCAGAAGAGCGGGCGGGTGGTAAACATTTCCTCTGTGACCGGCCTTTACGGGAACCCCGGTCAGGCCAACTACGCGGCGGCGAAGGCCGGTATCATCGGCCTGACCCTCACCATGGCCAAGGAGCTGGGCCCTCGGGGGATCACCTCCAACGCCATCGCCCCCGGCTTTGTGAACACCGCCATGACCGAGGTGTTGCCGGAGAACGTAAAAGAGGAAATGCTCAAGGCGGTTCCCCTGGGCCGGATGGCCCAGCCGGAGGAAATTGCCGGGGCAGTGGCGTTCCTCGTTTCGCAGGACGCCTCTTATATCAACGGACAGACGATCGCCGTAGACGGCGGCATGATGATTTAACGGAGGAGCGGACATGAAGAGAGTAGCCATTACCGGGGTGGGTGTGATCACCGCCGCGGGCGCCGATCAAGAGACCTTCTGGAAAAACATTGCGGAGGGAAACCCCTGTTTTTCTCCCATCACCCGGTTTGACCCCTCCCGCACAAAGACCAAGCTGGCGGGCGAGATCAAAGACTTCGACCCCGAAAAATACGGCATCGGCAAAAAAGAGCAGCGCCGCATGGACCTGTTCTGCCAATATGCGCTGGCAGCGGCCACCGACGCCCTTGCCGACGCGGGCACCGATTTTAAAGACCTGGATCCCTTTGAGGTAGGCGTTTTGGTGGGCAGCGGCATCGGCGGCTTTTCCACCTGCTGCGCGGAATCGGAAAAATTTGTGGAAAAAGGGCCGGGGCGCGTTTCGGTGTTTTTTGTCCCCATGATGATGGGCAACATCGCCGCGGCCACCGTCTCTATGAAATACGGCTTTAAAGGCGATAACATCGATATCGTTTCCGCCTGTTCCTCCGGGGCCCACGCCATCGGCGAGGCTTTCCGCAAGATCAAGGACGGCTATCTGACGGCGGCGGTGTGCGGCGGAGCCGAAGCGGCCCTGGAGGAGCTCGCCATCGGCGGCTTCGAAAATATGGGCGCTCTGTCGGAATCCACCGACCCTGCCCGGGCTTCCATCCCCTTCGATAAAGAGCGGGGCGGCTTTGTCATGGGCGAGGGTTCCGGCATCCTGGTGCTGGAGGAATACGAGCATGCCCTGGCCCGCGGGGCCCATATCTACGCGGAACTGGCAGGCTATGGGGCCACCGGCGACGCCTATCATATGACCAGCCCGGATCCGGAAGGGGACGGCGCCGCCCGCGCCATGAAAAACGCCCTGCAGGAAGCCGGAGTAGCCCCTGAAGAGCTTACTTATATCAACGCCCACGGCACCTCCACCCCCATCAACGACCTGTACGAGACCCGCGCGGTCAAAAAGGCTATGGGGGAGGAAAACGCACACAAGGTGGCCATTAGCTCCACAAAGGGCGTCACCGGCCATCTGTTGGGCGCGGCCGGTGCGGTAGAGGCTGTGGTCTGCGCTTTGGCGGTGGACAAAGGGGAGATCCCCCCCACGGCGGGATACCGCGTGCCGGACGAGGAATGCGACCTGGATTATGTCACCGAAGGGCCGCGCCGCGCGCCGGTCCTGTCCGCCCTTTCCAACTCCTTGGGCTTTGGCGGGCACAACGCCAGCCTCTGCTTTAAAAAAGCAAAATAACGCCAGCCATGATTTTTATTGAACTGGAGGGGTATCATGTTTTCGGTTTCCGAAATTGAACAGCTCATCGACAAGGTCTCCCAGGCGGGGCTTTCCCTGCTGGAGATCGAGGAGCAGAATTATAAGATCAAGATCAAAGGGCGGGAAGCCGCCGCAATGCAGCCGGTTTTGAGCATGCCGGTGTTCAGCGAGCCGTCGGCCCCCGCTTCTGCGCCCGCCGCCCCGGCCCCCGCTGCTCCTGCGGCGCCTCAGGCCAATGTGGTCACCGCGCCCATCGTGGGGACGTTCTACAGCTCCGCCGCCCCGGATAAGCCCCCCCTGGCCCCTGTGGGCAAGCAGGTGAAGAAGGGCGACGTGCTGTTCATCATCGAATCCATGAAGCTAATGAACGAGGTGTTGGCGGAAAAGGACGGCCAGGTGGCCGAGGTGCTGGTGGAGAACGGCTCCCCCGTAGAATTTGGACAGCCCGTGCTGCGCATGGCGTAAAGACAGGAGGAAACGACAATGCTGATGGATCTGGAACAGATCAAAGAGATCATTCCCCACCGGGACCCGTTCCTGCTCATCGACGGCGTGCTGGAGATGGAGCCCGGCCGGCGCATCGTGGCGCAGAAATATTTAAAGCCGGACGAATTCTGGTTTAAAGGCCACTACCCGGATTTCCCGGTGCAGCCCGGCGTGCTGACCATCGAGATGCTGGCCCAGGCCGGAGCGGTGTGCATCCTCTCCCTGGAGGAGAACAAAGGGAAGACCCCTCTGTTCGCCGGGATCGACAAAGCCCGTTTTAAAAAACAGATCCGCCCCGGGGATACGGTTCAGCTGGAGGTGGAGATCATCCGCCAGCGCGGCCCCGTAGGCGTAGGCAAGGCGGTGGCCACGGTAAACGGCCAGAAGGCCGTCGTGGCCGAGATCACCTTCGCGCTGGGATGACCCCGGGAAAGGAGTTTTTCTATGATCAAAAAACTGCTGATCGCCAACCGGGGGGAGATCGCCGTGCGCATCATCCGCGCCGCCCGGGAATTGGGGATCGCCACTGTGGCGGTGTGCTCCACCGCCGATAAGCTTTCCCTTCACGCCCAGATCGCCGACGAGACCATCTGCATCGGCGGCCCCGCCGCCCGGGACAGCTATTTGAACCAAAGCGCCCTTCTGGCCGCCTGTGAGATCACCGGCGCCGACGCGGTGCATCCAGGCTTTGGCTTTTTGTCGGAAAACGCGGCCTTTGCCAGGCTTTGCCGCAGCTGCGGCGTAGAGTTTATTGGCCCCTCTCCCGAGGTCATCGAGGCCCTGGGGGATAAATCCGCCGCCAAAAGCACCATGAAGCGCCTGGGCATCCCGGTGATCCCCGGCTCCGACGGGCCGGTGGAGGGCTTTGAAGAGGCCGCTGCGGTGGCCGGTGAGGTCGGCTATCCGGTGATGGTAAAAGCCAGCGCCGGCGGCGGCGGCCGCGGCATCCGCATCGTGCATGGCCCGGATGAGCTGCAGGGCGCCATGACCAGCGCCGCCCAGGAGGCCCTGGCCTGCTTTGGAGACGGCCGGGTATACCTTGAAAAATTCATCGAGAACCCCCGCCATGTGGAGATCCAGATCCTCGGCGACAAAGCCGGGAATGTGATCCATCTGGGAGAGCGGGACTGCTCCCTGCAGCGCCGCAACCAGAAAATGGCGGAGGAATCCCCTTCGCCCATTATGACGGAGGAGCTGCGCCGGGCCATGAGCGACGCCGCCGTCCGGGCAGCCAAGGCTGTGGGCTACCACAGCGCCGGTACCATCGAGTTTTTGGTGGACGCCGAAAAGAACTTTTATTTTATGGAAATGAACACCCGCATCCAGGTGGAGCATCCGGTTACCGAGGTGGTGACCGCCATCGACCTGGTGGCCTGGCAGCTTCGCATCGGCGGCGGGGAGGAGCTGACCCTGCGGCAGGAGGACGTGCATTTTTCCGGCCACGCCATCGAGTGCCGCATCAACGCCGAAGACCCGGCTTTGGATTTTAGGCCGGCTCCCGGTACCATCACCGCCCTGCACATCCCCGGCGGCCTGGGCGTGCGCATCGATTCCGGCGTTTACCAGGGATACACCATCACGCCTTATTACGACTCGATGATCGCAAAGCTCATCGTCTGGGCGCCGGACCGCAAAACTGCCCTGGCCCGTATGGATTGGGCCCTGGCGGAATTTTTGGTAGAGGGCGTGGACACCAACATCGAATTCCAGCTGGATCTGATCCGGGATCCGGCGGTACAGGAGGGCAACTACGACATCGGCTTTATCGGCCGCAAGCTGGAGGCCCGCCGGCATGGGAAATAAGATCCGCTTTTGCGGATGGGAGGAGGGATCCATTTGCTTCAGGATCTGCTGCAAAAAGTGAAAATCAGGGCTCCCAGCCCTTTGGCCAAGGCGGCGGAGAGCGTGCCGCTCTCCATCCCCAAGGATCTGCTGTTTAAATGCCCGCGCTGCCAGGCGGTACTCTCCAGCGAAGAGTTTACCGCCGCGGGCAGGGTCTGCCCCGCCTGCGGCTATCACGCCCGGCTGACGGCGGCCCAGCGGCTGGAGGAAACGGTGGACGAGGGCAGCTTTGAGGAATTCGACGAGGGCCTGGAGAGCTGCAACCCCATCGATTTCCCGGGCTACGGAGAGAAGGTCGCCCAGCTGCAGGCCGCTACCGGCCTGCGGGAGGCGGTGATCACCGGACGCTGCCGCATCGGCGGCGAAGCCGCCGTCATCGTTGTTATGGACAGCCATTTTATGATGGCCTCCATGGGTTCCGTGGTGGGGGAAAAGATCACCCGCGCCTTTGAAAAGGCGGCGGACGAAGGTTTGCCGGTGGTGGCCTTTACGGCCTCCGGCGGCGCCCGGATGCAGGAGGGGATCGTTTCCCTGATGCAGATGGCCAAGACTTCCGGCGCCGTGGCGAGGCATTCCCGCAGGGGGCTTTTGTATATCACCGTCCTTACGGATCCCACCACCGGCGGGGTCACCGCCAGCTTCGCTTCCCTGGGCGACATCATCATTGCCGAGCCCAAGGTGCTGGTGGGCTTTGCCGGGCGCCGGGTCATCGAGGGCACCATCCGGCAGCGCCTGCCGGAGAGCTTCCAGTCGGCGGAATTTTTAGAGGAGCACGGCTTTGTGGATATGATCGTCACCCGGCGGGAGATGAAAGAGACCCTTAGCCGCCTGCTGGCTGTCCATAGAGGGGAGGGCGGAGCCTGTGAATAAGAAAACTGCCTGGGAGCGGATGCTGCTGGTGCGGGAGAAGGACCGTCCTACCATCCGCGATTATATTCCTCTGGTGTTCGATGAGTTCTGGGAGATGCACGGCGACCGCCTTTACGGCGACGACGGGGCGATCCTGGGCGGCGTCGCCACCCTGGAGGGAAGGCCGGTCACCGTGATCGCCCAGGTGAAAGGCCGTACCCTGGAGGAAAACAAAAAGAGCAACTTTGCCATGCCGCACCCGGAGGGCTATCGCAAGGCGCTGCGCCTGATGAAACAGGCCGAAAAATTTCACCGCCCGGTGGTGTGCTTTATCGATACCCCCGGCGCTTTCTGCGGGGTAGAGGCGGAGGAGCGCGGCCAGGGCGAGGCCATCGCCCGCAACCTCTTTGAGATGATGGAGCTTCGCACTCCCGTTTTGTCCATCGTCCTGGGGGAGGGCGGCAGCGGAGGCGCTTTGGCCCTGGGCGTGGCGGATCGGGTGGCCATGCTGGAAAACGCCCTTTATTCCGTGATCTCCCCCCGCGGCTTTGCCAGCATCCTCTGGAAGGACGCGTCCCGGGAGGAAGAGGCCGCTAATATCATGCGCATTACGGCGGAGGATCTGATCGGGTTTGGCGTGGCGGAGGACATGATCCCCGAGCCCCAGGGCGGCGCCCACCGGGATCCGGAAAGCATGGCCGCCACCCTTCGGGAATATCTGAAAAACACAATTTTCAAATTCACAGAATTGCCTATTGAAAAATTGTTGGAAAGCAGATATGATAGGTTCAGAAAGATTGGCGAGTTTACCGCCAGCCAGCCCGATTGATCGGGTGAATGCCCATATAACAACAAATAACGAGGAGGATCTTTTCGATGGTATTCGAAAAAGTAAGAAAAATTATTTGCGATCAGCTGGATGTTGAAGAGGACGAAGTCACCATGGAGGCTACCATTGCCGATGATCTGGGCGCCGATTCTCTGGATATTGTGGACCTGGTCATGAGCCTGGAAGAGGAATTCGACACGGAGATCCCGGACGAAGAGACCGAGAACATCAAAACTGTCGGCGATATCGTCAGATATATCGAAGGCAACGTATAAAAGCATACCCGTACGCCGCCGCACAACGTTGCGGCGGCTTTTTTTTGTTTTATCCCGGTTCCCGGGCGGCATACCGGCAGGGCGCGGCCGGGTTTTGGGAGGGAGGTCCCGGCGCGTTTTTGGCGCTTTTCCACAGAAAAGGCGCCCGTCCCGGCGGGGAAAGGGCGGAAAACCCGCCGCGGGACGGGGACGCTGGGCCGCCGCTTTGTGCAAAATGCCGTTTCGGGCGGCTTTTTTGGCCGCCCGGCGCGTTTTTCTTGAAAAACAACCCCCGTGCGGGTATAATAGAGTTTCAGATAGGCTTCCCGCACAAGGGGGAGCCATTGGGAGACAGAAAAACAGCGCCGCGCAAAGCGGCAGAATGGAGTGCAACATGGATTTTCTATTGGACGGCATCCGGGGGCTGATCGCAGACCCGCGCCTGCTGGTCATGTGGGCCGTGGGCGGCCTGCTGATCTATCTTGCCATTAAAAAAGATTTTGAACCCGCCCTGCTGCTGCCCATGGGCTTTGGCGCCATCCTGGTCAACCTGCCCAACTCCGGCGTGCTTACCCAGGCGGTCAGCGGCCTGGATACCCCCGCCGTGGGCATTATCCAGTGGCTTTTTGAAGTGGGGATCGAGATTTCCGAGGCCTTCCCGCTGCTGCTGTTTATCGGCATCGGCGCCATGATCGATTTTGGCCCGCTGCTCTCCAACCCCAAAATGTTCTTCTTTGGCGCGGCGGCCCAGTTCGGCATCTTTTTTGCCATCGTTATGGCGGCCCTTCTCGGCTTCCCCCTGAAGGACGCGGCCTCCATCGGTATCATCGGCGCGGCGGACGGCCCCACTTCGATCCTGGTTTCCCAGGTGCTCAAAAGCAATTACATCGGCCCCATCGCCGTGGCGGCTTACTCTTATATGGCGCTGGTGCCCATTATCCAGCCCTTTGCCATCCGGCTGGTCACCACCAAAAAGGAGCGGCAGATCCGCATGCCCTATAACGCGGCCAGCGTCTCCAAGACCACCCGCATCCTCTTCCCCATCCTGGTGTCCATCGTGGCCGGCCTGGTAGCCCCCGCTTCCGTTTCCCTGGTGGGCTGCCTGATGTTCGGGAACCTGATCCGGGAATGCGGCTGCTTAGAGCGCCTCTCCGAGACCGCCCAGAAGGAATTTGCCAACATCATCACCCTGCTGCTGGGCATCACCATCTCCTTCAGCATGAAGGCGGATATGTTCGTGAAAAAAGAGACCCTCCTGATCATGTGCCTGGGCCTGGTGGCTTTTGTCTTTGATACCATCGGCGGCTGCCTGTTTGCCAAGGTGCTCAACCTGTTCCTGAAAAACAAGATCAATCCCATGATCGGCGCGGCGGGGATCTCAGCGTTCCCCATGTCCGCCCGCGTGGTGCAGAAAATGGCCCTGAAAGAGGACAACCAGAACCATCTGCTGATGCATGCCGTAGGCGCCAACGTCTCCGGGCAGATCGCGTCGGTCATCGCAGGCGGCATCATTCTGGGTCTTGTCCCCACAATGCTGGGTTAAGGGAGGAACAATACGATGACAGTCGATATGAACCTGCTGATGCAGACCCTGAAACTCATGGGACAGGGAATGCTGGGGATCTTTGTAGTGATCTTTGTGATCTTTCTTATCGTAACGGCGCTGACCAGGCTCACCGCCGGGAAGAAGCCGAAAGTCGAGATAGACGATCAGGAATAAAGGGCGCGCGTTTGGCCGGGAGCCCGGCAAGCGCTGGAAAAGATGGGAGCTTGAAACGATATGGCTGACAACAAAAAAATGGTAGAAGCGATCACCTCCATGGACGAGGACTTTGCCAAATGGTACACCGACGTAGTAAAAAAAGCGGAGCTGGCGGATTATTCCAGCGTGCGCGGCTGCATGATCATCCGCCCCTATGGTTTTGCCATCTGGGAGAATATTCAGAGGATCCTGGATACCCGCTTTAAAGAGTTGGGCCACGAGAACGTGGCCATGCCCATGCTGATCCCGGAGAGCCTGCTGCAGAGGGAGAAGGACCACGTGGAAGGCTTTGCGCCGGAAGTGGCCTGGGTGACCCACGGCGGCAACGAAAAGCTTCAGGAGCGCCTGTGCATCCGCCCCACCTCTGAGACGCTGTTCTGCGAACATTATTCCCACATCATCAAATCCTATCGCGACCTGCCAAAGCTCTACAACCAGTGGTGCTCCGTCGTCCGCTGGGAAAAGACGACCCGCCCCTTCCTGCGCACCATGGAGTTCTTCTGGCAGGAAGGCCACACCATGCACGAGACCGCCGAGGAGGCCATCCATGAGACGGAGCAGATGCTGAACGTCTATGCCGATTTCTGCGAGCAGTCCCTGGCTATCCCGGTCATCAAAGGCCAGAAGACCGACAAGGAGAAATTTGCCGGCGCCGAGGCCACCTATACCATCGAGGCCATGATGCACGACGGCAAGGCCCTTCAGTCCGGGACTTCCCATTATTTTGGGGACGGTTTCGCCCGTGCCTTCGACATCCAGTTCACCGGCCGCGGCAACCGGCTGGAGTACCCGCACCAGACCTCCTGGGGTATGTCCACCCGCATCATCGGCGCCATTATCATGACCCACGGCGACGACAACGGCCTGGTGCTGCCCCCCGCCGTAGCCCCCATCCAGGTGGTGGTCATCCCCGTGGCCCAGCATAAAGAAGGCGTTTTGGAAAAGGCCTCCGAGCTGTGCGCCCGCCTCAAAAAGATCTGCCGCGTCAAGCTGGACGATTCCGACAACTCCCCCGGCTGGAAATATGCCGAGTATGAGATGAAGGGCGTTCCCCTGCGCCTGGAGATCGGCCCCCGCGACATCGAAAACAACCAGTGCGTCCTGGTGCGCCGCGATAACAGGGAAAAGACGGTGGTCTCCCTGGACGAGCTGGAGCAGAAGATCCCCGAGCTGCTGCAGGGCGTTCACGACGGCCTGTACGCCAAAGCGCTGCAAAACCGCGAGAACCGAACCTTCTCCGCCTCCAATATGGAGGAGATGGTCAAGGTGGCCGGTGAGCAGAGCGGCTTTATCAAGGCCATGTGGTGCGGAGACCTGGCCTGCGAGGAGGCCCTCAAGGAAAAGGCCGGCGTCACTTCCCGCTGCATGCCCTTCCAGCAGGAAAAGATCTCCGACGTTTGCGTCTGCTGCGGCAAACCCGCCAAGGCGATGGTGTACTGGGGCAAAGCATATTAAAAATGGCCGGCCGCAATGGCCGCTGTGGCATCCGGGCCCCACGAGGGCCCGGATGTTTTTTTGGATCGATTTTCGCCGCCCACCGAAAAAGCCAGCATTCTGCACAAAAGTAGATCTAAAATTCCCGCAAAAGAGCCAAAGCGCACAAAGAAGCACCCGGGAAAGTGGAAGCTCAAAAAAATTTCTCAAAAACGCCGAAAAAGCTTGCAATCATGCGGGCTCTGTGATATTATAATCAAGCGTGACTGCACAAGATATGCGATGAAGCGGGAGGTTGCCGTGGTTTCACGGGTAATTTCCGCCGAGTATGTCCGATTTTAAACCGGGCGACAAAAAATACTGTTGACAGCCGTGGTGAGACACCTTCGTGTCTCGGGCCGTCGTATTTTAGGCGTTTAATCGTCAAGTCCCGGGTGAACTGCGCAATGCGTGGTTCTCCGGTTTTTAAATGCCTGAACACGAAACACCCGGCACGGTGTTCAACTTTTTGGTCGTCGTCCCAAAAAGCAAAACTTTATAGGAGGCGATGGTAGTGGCAGTCAAGGAAAAAATCAGAATCAGACTCAAAGGTTATGATCACCAGTTGGTGGATGCATCAGCGGAGAAGATCGTTGAAACTGCGAAGCGCACAGGCGCCCGTGTGTCCGGTCCCATCCCGCTGCCCACCGATAAAGAGATCGTCACCATCCTGCGCGCGGTCCACAAATACAAGGACAGCCGCGAGCAGTTTGAGATGAGAACCCACAAAAGACTCATCGACATTCTGAGACCTTCCAACAAAACCGTGGAAGCGCTTCAGGGTCTTGAGCTCCCGGCCGGCGTAGAGATCGAGATCAAGCTTTAATCGGCGGATTTCACAATCTCCGGCCAGCCAGGTCAAGTTGGCGGAAAACCGTCAACCAATAACCAAAGGAGGAAAGAAACCATGCAAAAATGTATCGTAGGCAAAAAAGTTGGCATGACCCAAATTTTTGACGCCAAGGGCAACGTTGTTCCCGTCACCGTCATCGAAGCGGGCCCCTGCGTCGTGGTCCAGAAGAAAACTTCTGACAACGACGGCTACGAATCCGTTCAGATCGGCTTCGGCGCTGTCAGCGACAAACATGTCAACAAACCCATGAAAGGCCACTTCGCCAAAGCGGACGTAGCCTGCAAAAAGGTACTGAGAGAATTCAGACTTGACGACTGCTCGGTGCTGAACGTCGGCGACATCATCAAGGCGGACGCCTTTGAGGACGGCGACAAAGTAGACGTTTGCGGAACCAGCAAAGGCCACGGTTACGCCGGCGTCATCAAACGTTACGGCCAGCACAGACTGAAAGAGACTCACGGTACCGGCCCTGTCCACAGACATGCCGGATCCATGGGCGCCTGCTCCGATCCTTCCAGGGTCATGAAAGGCAAGAGACTCCCCGGCCATATGGGCGTTGAGAGAGTCACCATCCAGAACCTGTGCGTCGTCAAAGTGGATGCAGAGAATAACCTCATCGCGCTGAAAGGTGCGGTTCCCGGCCCCAAGGGCGGAATCGTCTACGTCACCGACAGCGTTAAAAAGGCTTAAGGGAAGGAGGAAGCACAATGCCAAACGTGAATGTATTTGATATGACCGGTAAAAATGTTGGCGAGATCACCCTTTCTGACGCCGTTTTCGGAGTTGAACCGAACAAAGCTGTCATGCACGCGGCGGTCGTCAATTACCTGGCCAACCAGCGGCAGGGCAATCAGTCCACCCTGACCAGAACCGAGGTTTCCGGCGGTGGCCGTAAGCCCTGGAGACAGAAGGGGACTGGCCATGCCAGACAGGGTTCCACCCGCGCTCCCCAGTGGAGACACGGCGGTATCGCCCTGGGCCCCAAGCCCCGCGACTACAGCTACACGCTGAACAAAAAGGTCAAGAGGCTGGCCATAAAATCCGCATTGTCTTCCAAAGTATCGGACCAGGACTTCATCGTTCTCGATAAAGTAGAACTGGCTGAATACAAGACGAAGACGATCGTCAGCATGCTCAAAGCTCTGGGCGCTGAAAAGAAGGCCATGATCGTAATGCCGGAAATCGACAGCAAGCTCATCAAGAGCGCTGCCAACATCCCCGGCGTAAAAACCGCTCTGGTCAACACCATCAATGTTTACGACATCCTCAACTGCGATAAGTTCATTATCGTAAAAGATGCCGTTGCGAAACTCGAGGAGGTGTACGCGTAATGACGAACGCTCATGAGATCGTGATTCGCCCCATCATCACCGAGGCCTCCATGGCCGGCATCGCCAACAAGAAGTACACCTTCAAAGTTGCTTCCGATGCCAACAAGATTGAAATCGCCCGTGCTGTTGAGAAACTCTTCGACGTAAAAGTGGCGAAGGTCAATACGATGAACGTTCCCGGCCGTTTCAGAAGACAGGGAATGCACGCAGGTTACAAACCCGACTGGAAAAAGGCGATTGTAACACTGGAAGCCGACTCCAAAGGCATTGAGTTCTTTGAGAGTATGACGTAATCGCGGCGTCAACCGAGCCGCAAAGTATGGGATAGCTCATAAATCCCGCAAAGCTTTTATGAGGAGAGTGAAACCGAATGGCAATCAAAAGCTATAGCCCTACAACGCCTGCCCGCCGTCAGATGACGGTGACAGACTATTCCGGGTTGTCTAAGGTTGCTCCGGAAAAATCCCTTCTGGATACCCTGAAGGTAAAATCCGGCCGAAACAACCTCGGTAGAATCACTGTTCGCCACCGCGGTGGCGCCAACAGAAGAAAATACCGTCTGATCGACTTCAAGAGAGAGAAATTTGACGTTCCCGCCAAAGTCCTGACTCTGGAGTACGACCCCAACCGCTCCGCCCACATCGCCCTGGTCCAGTACGAGGACGGTGAGAAACGCTACATTGTAGCCCCCTTCGGCCTGAAGGTCGGCGACACGGTCGTTTCCGGCGCCAATGCCGATATCATCCCCGGCAACGCGCTGCCCCTGCAGAGCATTCCCGTCGGTACCTTTATCCACAACGTTGAGCTTTACCCCGGCAAGGGCGCCCAGCTTGCCCGTGCCGCCGGCATTCAGGCTCAGCTGATGGCAAAAGAGGGCGTCTACGCCCTGATCCGTCTTCCCTCCGGTGAGCTGCGCAACGTTTCCGCCAACTGCATGGCGACGGTCGGCCAGGTCGGCAACATCGACCACGAGAACGTCTCCTACGGCAAAGCGGGCCGCAAGCGCCACATGGGTTGGAGACCTACCGTCCGCGGTTCCGTCATGAACCCCTGCGACCATCCCCACGGCGGTGGTGAGGGCAAGGCCCCTGTCGGACGTCCCGGCCCTGTAACTCCCTGGGGCAAGCCTGCTCTGGGTTACAAGACCCGCTCCACCAAAAACCGTTCCGATAAGTTCATCGTCAAACGCCGCAACGCGAAGTAAAGCGGCTTGAAAGGAGGCAAATGAATCATGGGTAGAAGTGTCAAGAAGGGACCTTTCGTTCAGCCAGTCCTTCTCAAACGCGTTGAGGAGATGAACAAGGCCGGTGAGAAGAGAGTTCTCAAGACATGGAGCCGTTCATCCACCATATTCCCGGATTTCGTTGGACACACATTTGCCGTACATGACGGACGCAAACACGTTCCGGTTTATGTAACGGAAGACATGGTTGGTCACAAACTCGGTGAGTTTGCTCCCACCAGAACGTTTAAAGGCCACGCCGGTTCCAAGAAATCGAACAACGGAAAGTAAGGCCGAAAGGAGGATTACACATGGAAGCAAGGGCTTACCTCAAATACGCCCGTATTGCGCCACGTAAAGTGCAGATCGTGCTTGATCTGATTCGGAACAAGCCGGTTGACATAGCAATGGCAATTTTAAAGCACACCCCCAAGGCTGCCTGTGAGCCGCTGGAGAAACTCCTGAAATCGGCCGCAGCCAACGCGGAAAACAACCACAACATGGATAAGAACAACCTCTATGTTGCAGAGTGCTTCGTGTGCCCGGGTCCGATCCTCAAGAGAATCAGACCGCGTGCACAGGGCCGCGCCTTCCGCGTGCTCAAGAGAACTTCTCACGTCACCATGGTCCTGAAGGAAAAGGAATAAGCTGGAAGAAGGAGGTAAACTATGGGACAGAAAGTAAATCCCCACGGTCTGCGTGTGGGCGTCATCAAAGATTGGGATTCCCGCTGGTTTGCTAAGGATGCGGCTTTCGGCGATATTCTCGTTGAGGATTTTAAGATCCGCAAGTTCCTTAAAAAGACCTTGTATGCAGCCGGTATCCCGCGCATCGAAATCGAGCGCGACGCGACCAAAGTCAAGATCCACATTCACTGCGCCCGTCCTGGCATGGTTATCGGAAAGGGCGGCGCCGATATTGAGAAACTCCGCGCTCAGTGCGAAGAGCTGATCAACAAAGGCAAAGAGCAGAAAACATCCGTATTCATCAACATTGTCGAGGTCAAGAACGTCGATAAGAACGCACAGCTGGTTGCCGAGAGCATTGCCTCTCAGCTGGAGCGCCGCGTATCCTACCGCCGTGCCATGAAACAGGCCATCAGCAAAGCGATGAAGATGGGCGCCAAAGGCATTAAGACCAACGTCTCCGGACGTCTGGGCGGCGCCGAGATCGCCCGCAACGAGCATTACCACGAGGGCACTATCCCGCTGCAGACCCTGAGAGCCGACATCGACTACGGCTTTGCCGAAGCGAACACCACCTACGGCAAAATCGGCGTCAAGGTTTGGATCTACACCGGCGATGTTCTCGCTGATGCGAAAAAACAACCTCGTAAGGAAGGAGGCAACAAATAATGCTTCTGCCGAAAAGAGTAAAATACCGCAGAGTCCACAGAGGACGTCTGACCGGTAAAGCCATGAGAGGCAACACCGTAACTTACGGTGATTTTGGCCTCCAGGCCCTGGAACCCGCTTGGATCACTTCCCAGCAGATCGAGGCCGCCCGTATCGCCATGACCCGTTACATCAAGCGTGGCGGACAGGTTTGGATCAAGATCTTCCCGGATAAGCCCATCACCCAGAAACCCGCCGAGACCCGAATGGGTTCCGGTAAAGGTTCCCCCGAGTATTGGGCGGCAGTTGTGAAACCCGGCCGCGTCATGTTTGAGATTGGCGGAGTTCCTGAGGAACTGGCCCGGGAAGCTATGAGACTTGCCTCTCATAAACTGCCCATTAAATGCAAGTTTATCGTCAAAGAGAAGGCAGAGAAGGAGGGCGAAGAGTAATGAAGGCTTCCGAGATTCGCGAGCTGACCAATGCAGAGCTGAACGAAAAGCTGACAAACCTCAAAGCCGAGCTTTTCAACCTGCGCTTCCAGCACGCTATCAACCAACTGGAGAATCCCATGCGGATTCAGGCGGTCAAGAAGGATATTGCCCGGATCAAGACCGTTATGCGCCAGATGGAACTGAAGAACGTGCAGTAATTGAAGGGAGGATTTAGCTGTGACTGAGAGAAACCTCAGAAAAACGAGGGTCGGCAAGGTTGTCAGCGACAAGATGGACAAGACCGTCGTCGTTGCGATCCAGGACAACGTGAAACACCCCCTTTATAAGAAGATCATCAAAAGAACCGTAAAGTTTAAAGCTCATGACGAGCAAAACGCTTGCGGTATCGGCGATAGAGTTCTGATTATGGAAACCCGCCCGATCTCCAAAGACAAGAGATGGCGCGTAGTGGAAATTATCGAGAAGGCGAAATAAGCCATTTAGTCTATTCGGAAGGAGGAACGCTCTGTGATTCAGATGCAGACCTATCTGAAGGTAGCCGACAACACCGGCGCGAAAGAGCTGATGTGCATTCGCGTGCTGGGCGGCACCCGCAGAAGATACGCTAATATCGGCGATGTGATTGTGGCTTCCGTAAAAAAGGCAGCCCCTGGCGGCACCGTGAAAAAAGGTGACGTGGTAAAAGCAGTCGTCGTTCGTTCCGCGAAGGGAGTTCGCCGGGAGGATGGAACCTACATCCGTTTCGACGAAAACGCGGCGGTTATCATCAAAGAAGACAAAAACCCGAGAGGGACTCGTATTTTTGGCCCGGTGGCGAGGGAGCTCCGTGACAAGGACTACCTCAAGATTTTAAGCCTCGCCCCAGAGGTGCTCTGATTGGAGGTGCGCTTAAGTGAATAAAGTTCACGTAAAAAAAGGCGACACAGTTGTCATTCTTTCTGGCAAGGATAAAAGCAAAAAGGGCAAGGTTCTCGAAGTGAGCCCCACCGAGGGAAAGGTCATCATTGAGGGATGCAACATGGTAACCAAACATGTAAAACCCCGCAAGATGGGCGAACCCGGCGGCATCGTAAAGGCCGAAGCCCCTCTGTACGCCAGCAAAGTAATGCTTGTGTGCCCCAAATGCGGCAAGCCCACAAGACTTGCCCATGCGATCGATAAAGACGGCAAGAAAAAGCGTGTTTGCAAAAATGCAGGCTGCGGTGAGACTTTCTAAGAAGGAGGAATGAAACATGGCTAGAATGGCAGAGCTCTACAAAAATGATATAGCCCCTGCTCTGATGAAGAAATTCGGCTATAAAAGCGTCATGCAGATTCCGAAACTCGATAAGATTGTTATCAACGTAGGTTGCGGTGAAGCAAGAGACAACCCCAAGGTTGTTGACGCGATTATGTCTGACCTGGCGAAAATCACCGGTCAGAAAGCGATTCCCTGTAAAGCAAAGAAATCTGTTGCGAACTTCAAACTTCGTGAAGGTATGGTGATCGGCGTTAAGGTAACCCTGCGCGGCGCCAGAATGTACGAGTTTGTTGACAGGCTGTTCAACGTGGCCCTTCCCCGGGTCCGTGACTTCAGAGGGATCAATGCCAATGGCTTTGACGGCAGAGGAAACTACAACTTCGGCCTCAAAGAGCAGCTGATCTTCCCTGAGATCGAATACGACAAAATCGACAAGGTTCGCGGTATGGACATCTGCTTTGTAACGACCGCTAAGACCGACGAAGAGTCCAGAGAGCTGCTGACGCTCATGGGCGCTCCGTTTGAGAAATAAGGAGGTAATCTAGGTGGCTAAAAAGTCAATGATCAACAAACAGCAGCGGACACCTAAATTCTCCACTCGCGCATACAACAGATGCAAGATCTGCGGCCGTCCCCATGCCTATCTGCGCAAATTCGGCATCTGCCGTATTTGTTTCAGAGAACTGGCGTACAAAGGTCAGATTCCGGGCGTTAAGAAGGCTAGCTGGTAAGCACGAGCAAAGGAGGTAGATTTCATGCACGTCACCGATACAATCGCTGATATGCTCACTCGCATCAGGAATGCGAATTCTGCAAAGCATGATACGGTGGATGTCCCCGCTTCCAATATGAAAAAGTCGATTGCCCAGATCCTTCTGGATGAGGGTTATATCAAGGCTTTTCAGGTCATCGAGGATGGCAAACAGGGCATGATCCACATCACGCTGAAATACGGTCCCAACAAGAGTCAGGTCATTACCGGCCTGCGCCGCGTTTCCAAACCCGGCCTGCGCATCTACACCAATTGTGAAGAGATGCCCAAGGTCATCAAAGGTCTGGGAATCGCGATTATGTCCACATCCAAAGGCATTATGACTGACAAACAGGCCAGAAAAGAGAATGTAGGCGGAGAAATCCTCGCATTCGTATGGTAAGGAGGTGCACCTGAATGTCTCGAATCGGTAGAAAACCCATCACGGTTCCCGCTGGCGTCGACGTCAAGATCGACGGCAACACCGTGACTGTCAAGGGCCCCAAGGGCACCCTGACTCAGTCCTTCCACAAGGACATGGCAATCACACTGGAGGGCGGCGAGATTCTCGTCAAACGCCCGACAGACGAAAAGGAGCACAGAAGCCTGCATGGCCTGACCAGAACTCTGGTTGCCAACATGGTGGAGGGCTGCTCCAACGGCTTCAAAAAGGAGCTGGAGGTCAACGGCGTCGGTTACCGTGCTGCCAAGCAGGGTTCCAACCTGGTGCTGACCCTGGGATATTCCCATCAGGTCATTGTGTCTGAAGTACCGGGCATCACCATTGACGTCCCCGCTCCGAACAAAGTGATCATCAACGGCCCTGACAAACAGCAGGTTGGTCAGTTTGCCGCCGAGGTCCGCGAGAAACGTCCGCCCGAGCCTTATAAGGGCAAGGGGATCAAGTATGCCGACGAAGTGATTATTCGCAAAGAAGGCAAGGCCGGTAAAGGCAAGAAGTAATTAAAGGAGTGATTGAGTTATGGTGAAGAAGCCTAACAGCAATGAAGCTAGGCTGAAAAGACACGCGAGAGTCCGCAACAAAATCAGCGGTACCGCCGAGCGTCCCCGCCTGAATGTATTCCGCTCCGCTAAGCACATCTATGCCCAGCTGATCGATGATATCGCAGGGGTCACCCTGGCAGCTGCGTCTTCTATGGATAAAGGCTTTGAAGGATTTGGCGGCAACAAAGAGGCGGCGAAGAAAATCGGCGCTGAGCTGGCCAAACGGGCTGCGGAAAAAGGGATCACTGAGGTCGTATTCGACCGCAGCGGTTATGTGTATCACGGCCGGGTAAAAGAACTGGCAGAGGGAGCCCGCGAAGGCGGCCTCAAATTCTAAAAGAGGAGGGGAATACGTTTGGCTAAGATTGATGCATCCGCTCTCGAACTGAAAGAGAGAGTCGTCGCCATCAACCGTGTATCCAAAACGGTCAAGGGCGGCCGAATCTTCAAATTCGCCGCGCTGGTCGTCGTTGGTGACGGCAATGGCATTATTGGTTTTGGTCTGGGCAAAGCTTCCGAGGTTCCGGATGCGATCCGCAAAGGAATTGAAGATGCGAAAAAGCACGTGATCAAAATTGCTTTAAAAGGAACCAGCATTCCGCATGAGGTCATCGGCGTTTACGGCGCCGGCCGCGTTTTGATGAAACCGGCTCCTCAGGGAACCGGCGTTATCGCCGGCGGCCCCGTTCGTGCGGTTTTGGAGACCGCGGGTATCCGCGATATCAGAACTAAGTGCCTGCGATCCAACAATCCGTGCAACGTGGTCAACGCCACCATCGCCGGACTGGCTTCGCTGAGAAATGTCGAAGAGGTCGCCGCGATCCGCGGAAAGACCGTCGAAGAAATCTTGGGTTAAGGAGGATAAGCGAAATGGCTTACAAGATCAAGCTGGTAAAAAGCCTGGTAGGCAGAAAAGACAGCCACATTGCCACTGCTCATTCTCTGGGCCTGCGCAAGATCGGCGATGAGACCACTCAGCCCGACAACGCAGCCACCAAGGGCAAGATTGCTGAAATTTCCCACCTCATCGAGGTAACCGAAGCGTAAAACAAGGAGGTGCGAGTACCATGAAACTGCACGAGCTTTCTCCGGCGCCCGGTTCCAACAAGGACGTCTACCGCAAAGGTAGAGGTCCCGGTTCTGGAAACGGAAAAACCGCCGGTAAAGGTCACAAGGGACAGAACGCTCGTTCCGGCGGCGGTGTAAGACCCGGTTTTGAGGGCGGCCAGATGCCGTTACAGAGACGTATCCCGAAAAGAGGATTTGTCAATATCTTTGCTACCAAATATGCGACCATCAACCTTTCTGATCTCAACAAATTTGAGGACGGGGCGGTGGTAGACACCCAGGCCATTGTTGACGCAGGTATTCTGAAGAATACTCTGGACGGCGTTAAGGTTCTTGGCAACGGAGAGCTGACCAAGAAGCTGACTGTCAACGTAGCTGCGTTCTCCGCGTCTGCAAAGCAGAAAATCGAGGAGGCGGGCGGAAAGGCCGAGGTGAAGTAGAATGTTCGATACTCTTAAAAACGCGTGGAAAGTCGCCGATATAAGAAAGAAGATTCTGTTCACCGCGCTGATCCTGATCATTTTCCGGATCGGTTCCGCCATTCCGGTTCCCTTCCTGGATGCCACAGTTATGAAGAGCTGGATGAGCAGCACCATGGAGGACGGTAACCTGATCGGTTACATCGACGTCCTCACCGGCGGCGCGTTCTCCAACGCCACTGTTTTTGCGCTGTCCATCAGCCCCTACATCACGTCCTCCATCGTCATCCAGCTGCTCACCATCGCCATCCCGGCCCTGGAGAGAATGGCAAAGGAAGGCGAAGAGGGCAGACGCAGGATCAACAAGATCACCCGCTATGCTGCCATTGCGCTAGGCCTGCTTCAGGCCTCCGCCTACTACATCATGCTCAGGAACATGAATGCGATCACCTACACCTCCGGTTTTTCCGGTGTGTTTAGCGCCATCGTCATCATCCTGACTTTTGTCGGCGGTACCGCGCTCATCATCTGGCTGGGCGATCAGATCGACAGCAAGGGCATTGGCAACGGCATCTCCATGTTGCTGTTCGCCGGTATCCTCTCCAGAGGCCCTGCGGCCGCCAGCAAGCTGTGGGTCTATATCCAGCGCGCCAACAACGGCGAGACCCAGTTCTATTTCCTGGTTCCCGCTGTGCTGATCCTCTTCGTGGTGATCATCGGCTTTATCGTGCTGATGACCAATGCGGAGCGCCGGATCCCCGTACAGTACGCCAAGCGCGTTGTGGGCCGGAAAATGTATGGCGGCCAGTCCACCCACATTCCGATCAAGGTGAACATGTCCGGCGTTATGCCCATCATCTTCGCCAGCTCCCTGCTTGCCATCCCCGGCACCATCGGAGCGTTCGTGACTGTGACCCCGAATGGGTTCTGGGATAAGTTTTTCAAACTGTTCAGCTATCAGAGCGGTCTTTACGCCCTTCTGTATTTCCTGCTGATCATTGCGTTCAACTATTTCTACGTTGCCATTCAGTACAACCCGATTGAAATGGCCAACAACCTGCAGAAGAACAACGGGACCATCCCCGGGATCCGTCCCGGAAGGCCTACTTCCGAGTTCATCTCCAAGGTTATTTCCAAGATCACCCTGGTCGGCGCTCTGTTCCTGGGCGCTGTGGCCACTGTGCCGATCCTGCTCAGCTCCCTGAGCGGCATGAACATCTCCCTGGGCGGTACCTCTATCCTCATCGTTGTCGGCGTAGCGCTGGATACCATGAGACAGATGGAGTCCCTCATGATGATGCGGCACTACAAAGGCTTCCTGGAATGATAGAGAAGGCGGTGCAAGCATGAATCTGATCCTTTTGGGCGCGCCCGGCGCGGGCAAAGGCACTCAGGCTGAGATTATCTGCGAAAAACTGAATATTCCCGCCATCAGTACGGGCAATATGATTCGGGAAGCAATGAAAAACGGCACCGAGATGGGTCAAAAAGCCAAATCCTTTGTGGAAGGCGGCAATCTGGTCCCCGACGAGGTCGTGATCGGCATCATCAAAGAGCGGTTGGCTCTGGAGGATTGCCAAAAGGGATTTATTCTCGACGGGTTCCCCAGGACGGTCCCGCAGGCCGAAGCCCTCGACAAAATGGGGGTCCGCATCGACCGAGTGATCGACATCGAGGTTCCCGACGCGAAGATCGAAGAACGTCTTTCCGGCAGAAGAGTGTGTGAGAAATGCGGCGCAAGCTATCATGTTCTCTACAAGCCCTCCGCCAAAGGCGAGCAGTGCGCCAAATGCGGCGGCAACCTGATCATCCGCAAGGACGACCAGCCGGCCACCATCAAAGAGCGCCTGAAAATTTATCACGAGCAAACCGAGCCGCTGCGCGGCTATTACGGCAGGACCGGCAAGCTGGTAACAGTACAGGGCCAGGAGGATATCGCCGAGACTTCTCGGCTGACTTTGGCAGCTGTGGAGGCCTGATCATGGTTCAGCTGAAAACAAGCGCAGAGCTGGCGGCGATGAAAAAAGCCTGCCGGATCTCCGCCGGAGCGCTCAAGGTCGCGGGAGAAGCGATTCGGCCCGGCATGACCACCAAACATCTGGACAGTATTTTGTACGACTACATCCGTTCGCAGGGTGCAAAGCCCTCTTTTCTGGGATACGGGGGGTTCCCCGGAACTGCCTGTATCTCGGTCAACGAGGAAGTGATCCACGGGATCCCGTCCACCGGGCGTAAGCTGCTGGAAGGCGATATCGTCAGCGTCGATGTCGGCGCTGTCATAGACGGCTTTCACGGCGATAACGCCGCCACCTTCGCGGTAGGCCAGGTGAGTGCGGAAGCGCAACGTCTCATGGATGTCACAAAGGAAAGCCTTGCGAAAGGCATTGCCGCCGCTCAGGCCGGCGCCAGGTTAGGCGATATCGGCCATGCGGTGCAAAGCTATGTGGAAGCCGCGGGGTTCGCGGTGGTCCGGCAATATGTCGGCCACGGCGTGGGGCACGATCTCCACGAGGACCCAGAAGTCCCCAATTACGGTGTTCCCGGCAGAGGCCTGCGGCTGATGCCCGGCATGACCATCGCCATTGAGCCCATGGTCAACGCGGTAGGATGGGACGTTAAGCAGCTGGATAACGGATGGACCGTCGTGACAAAAAGCGGCAGTCTCTCGGCTCACTTTGAGCACACGATCGCGATCACCGAGCAAGGCCCGGTGATTCTGACGCAACCTTGAGGAGGAGCCGGGATGCAATTGGAACAAGGCTGTGTGGTGAGATCCATCGCGGGAAGGGACGCGGACCGGTTTTACGTGATCCTTCGGACGGAGGAAGGGTTTGCCTGGATTGCCGACGGCAAGGTAAGGCCCCTGGAACGCCCAAAGAAGAAAAACGCAAAGCATCTCCGGCCCACAAAAACCCGGATCCCGCTGGAAACAATCGTCACGAACAATCAATTGAAGAGGTTCCTTAAGGGCTTTGGCCCTGATGAGGCCGCCACTTGAATGGAGGACACAACTTGTCAAAGGAAGACGTTATTGAGATTGAGGGTACAGTCCTGGAAGCGTTGCCAAACGCTCAGTTCCAGGTTGAACTGCCCAACGGTCACAAGATTTTAGCGCACATCTCCGGAAAACTGCGGATGAATTTCATCCGGATCCTTCCGGGGGACAAGGTGACGGTCGAGATGTCACCATACGACCTCACCAAGGGACGCATCACCTGGCGTTCCAAATAAGCCCAAGGTACGAAGGAGGTAATTTCACATGAAAGTCAGACCTTCCGTTAAGCCCATGTGTGAAAAATGCAAGGTAATCCGCCGCAAAGGCCGCATCATGGTCATCTGCGCGAACCCCAAGCACAAACAACGTCAGGGCTAATTTACGAGGCCCATAAGCTTTTTAAAATGCCGGCACAGGCAGTAGCCTTCCGGTGGGAAGCTATGGGTTTGTCAAACCGAGATAATGGAGGTGCAACAATAATATGGCTCGTATCGCTGGTGTTGACTTGCCGAGAGAAAAGCGAGTTGAAATTGGTCTTACCTATATTTACGGCATCGGCCGTAAATCCGCGCAGGAGATCCTGGCAGCCACCGGTGTAAACCCCGACACGAGAGTGCGGGATCTCACCGAGGACGAGGCTTCCAAACTGCGTGACTATATTGACAAAAATTACGAGGTCGAAGGCGACCGCCGTCGTGCGGTTGCGCTCGATATCAAACGGTTGATCGAAATCGGCTGTTACCGCGGCGTCCGTCACAGAAAGGGCCTGCCTGTTAGAGGCCAGCGCTCCAAGACTAACGCCCGCACCCGCAAAGGCCCGAAGAAGACAATCGCTAACAAGAAGAAGTAATCAGGGAGGGATAATCAGAGATGGCAAAGGCTGTAACAAAAAAAGCTGTACGCCGCCGCCGCGAAAAGAAGAACATCGAACGCGGCGCCGCCCATATCCAGTCCACGTTTAACAACACCATCGTAACCATCACGGATACGCAGGGCAACGCTTTGTCTTGGGCCAGCGCCGGTGGTCTGGGCTTCAGAGGCTCCAGAAAATCCACTCCGTTTGCTGCGCAGACTGCTGCGGAGACCGCTGCGAAAGCCGCTATGGAGCATGGCCTGAAGACTGTTGAAGTCTATGTAAAAGGGCCTGGAGCCGGACGTGAGGCTGCTATCCGCGCACTGCAGGCCGCTGGCCTGGAGGTCAACATGATCAAAGATGTGACCCCCATCCCCCATAACGGCTGCCGTCCGCCCAAGAGAAGACGCGTCTGATCATCAAGAATAGGAGGTAAAAACCTTATGGCAAGATATACTGGTGCGGTTTGCAGACAGTGCAGACGTGAAGGCCAAAAGCTGTTCCTAAAAGGTGAGAGATGCTATTCTGATAAATGCGCAATGGTCGCAAGAAAAGCTTCTGTTCCCGGCCAGCACGGTCAGAGCCGCAAAAAAGTTTCCGAATATGGGATCCAGCTGCGCGCCAAACAGAAAACCAGACGTTTTTATGGCGTTTCTGAGAGCCAGTTCGCGAAATATTTCGATATGGCTGAGCGCAAAGCCGGCATGACCGGTGAGAACCTGCTCAGAATCCTGGAGACCCGCCTGGACAACGTTGTTTACAGAGCTGGCCTGGCCAACTCCAGAAAAGAAGCGAGACAGCTGGTGCTGCACCGCCACTACACCGTCAACGGTGAGCGCGTCAACATCCCGTCCTTCCTGGTGAAAGCCGGAGACGAGATCGCTATCCACGCCGGATCCCGCGACAGCAGCAAGATCAAGAGCATCATTGAGATCAACGGTTCCCGTCCTGTTCCCAAGTGGCTCGACGTCAACCACGATCAGCTGACTGCCAAAGTGGTGGAACTGCCCAATCGTGAAGATATCGATCTTGACGTTGAGGAGCATCTTATCGTCGAGTTTTACTCCAAGTAATCAGGCCCTGCGGCCTCTCCCGGAAAAAAGGGTGTCCACCCTGCTGTTTCCGGGTCTTGGAGTGCTCTTTCAGATAAGCTATCGGCAAGGGAACGCGACTTTTCAGGCAGGGCTGTGCCTTGCCCATTAAGGAGGGTTTTAAATGATAGAAATCGAAAAGCCAAGAATTGAGACGGCTGAGATCAAGCCGGATGGCACCTACGGCAGATTTGTCGTGGAACCTCTCGAGCGCGGCTTCGGTACCACATTAGGCAACAGCTTAAGACGCGTACTGCTCTCCTCGCTTCCTGGCGTAGCCGTCACATCCGTTAAGATTGATGGAATTCAGCATGAGTTCTCGACGATCCCCGGCGTGAAAGAGGATGTGACAGAGATCATCCTCAACATCAAGGGATTGACCGCCAAACTTCTCTGCGACGGTCCGAAAACGGTGGTGATCGACGCCGCCGGCGAGTGCGAAGTCACCGCCGACTCCATTACCGCCGATTCCGAGGTGGAGATCCTCGACCCCGGAATGCACATTGCCACCCTGAGCCCCGGCGCGAAGCTCTATATGGAGCTGACCCTGGATCGCGGGCGCGGCTATGTCCCTTCGGAACGCAACAAGCAGGCGATGCAGGCGGGTACTCAGCAGCCGGTTTTGGGAGTGATCCCGGTAGACAGCATCTACACACCGGTCCTGAAGGTTAATTACACTGTTGAGAACACCCGTGTCGGGCAGATCACCGATTATGATAAGCTGACACTTGAGGTATGGACAGACGGCACCATTTCCGCCAAGGAAGCTGTCTCTTTAGGAGCCAAGGTCCTCAACGAGCATCTCAATCTGTTCGTTGATCTTTCCGACGAGACCTATCACACCGAGATCATGGTGGAGAAGGACGACAACGGGAAGGAAAAAATCCTTGAGATGACCATTGAAGAGCTTGACCTGTCTGTGCGGTCCTTCAACTGTCTGAAGCGCGCAGGCATCAACACGGTGGAAGACCTTATCAGCAAGTCCGAGGAAGAGATGATGAAAGTCCGCAACCTCGGAAAGAAGTCTCTGGAAGAAGTGATTGCAAAGCTCCGTTCGCTGGGCTTCAACTTCAGCCACGAGGACGAATAATATTTTCATAAAACCAGGTAAAGGAGTGAATTTCGAATGCCAGGAACAAGAAAGCTCGGCAGAACGTCCGATCATAGAAAAGCCATGCTGAGAGCTATGGTGACTTTCCTGCTGGAAAACGGCAAGATCGAAACCACAGTGACCAGGGCAAAAGAAGTTCGTGCAATGGCCGAGAAAATCATTACGATCGGCAAAAACGACAACCTCCACTCCAAGCGTCAGGTGTATTCCTTCATCACGAAGGAAACCGTTGCGAAAAAGGTCTTTGATGAGATCGCTCCGAAATATAAGGAGAAAAACGGCGGTTATACCCGCATCATCAAAATTGGCCCGCGCCGCGGCGACGCTGCTGAGATGGGTATCATTGAATTGGTATAAGGTCAGCTTTAATACTTAAAGTTGATCCAAAAAGAAAAACGCCTCTTCGTAATTCGAAGAGGCGTTTTTTGCGTCTGTTTTTAACGGGAGGAAAGGTCGATCCAGTAGCGCTGCAGGGGGAGGCCATCTTCACCGGGGATCTCATTTTCCAAAACGCCCCCCTGCGAGAGGATGGTGCGCGCGGAGGCGGCGTTGTCCCGGTTGCAGGTGATCAGCACCCGGGACAGATGAAGCTCCTCCCGGCAGAGCAGCAGCGCCTGATGGAGCATTTCGGAGGCGTAGCCCTTTTGCCGCTGGCTTTTGCGCACGCTGTAGCCGATGTGCCCGCCGTACCGAAGAAGATAATCGTTGAGCCGGTGGCGGATATCGATGATGCCGACCATCAGGCCGTCGCTTTGCCGAAGGGCGATCAGGGTCGTGGCGGGGACAAGGCCGGGGGCCACAGTCTCCTCGCGGCGATTTTCCTCAAGGGCTTTGTGCCAGGCTTCTGGGCTGGGGGCGCCCTGAAGGCCAGCCCCGCCGTGGAGGGTCTCGCTGTTTTCCAAAAACTCCCGACGGTAGTCCCATATGGCGGCAAAGTCCTTTTCCGCCGGGTGGGATAAGCGCAAAATTTCCATGGGATCGGCTCCTTTCGGGAAAAACAAAAGAGGGGGTGAAGTCCCCTCTTTTTGATCAGCTTAGTTTTTCAGGCTTTGCAGGGGGGCGGGAATGAGGCCGCCGCGGCTGATAAACTTTGCGGGGGAGGCGGTGTTGACCTTCATGATCGGTGCGGTGCCAAAAAGGCCGCCAAACTCCAGCTCCTCGCCCTCTTTCAGGCCCACAGCCGGGATCAGCCGGACGGCGGTGGTTTTGGAATTGACCATGCCGATGGCAGCTTCGTCCGCAATGATGGCGGAAAGCACCTCCGCCGGGGTGTCGCCAGGGACGGCGATCATATCGAGGCCCACCGAGCAGACGGCGGTCATGGCCTCCAGTTTTTCGATGCAAAGGGTGCCGGCGCGGGCGGCGTCGATCATCCCGGCGTCTTCAGAGACGGGGATAAAGGCGCCGGAAAGCCCGCCCACCGAAGAAGAGGCCATAACGCCGCCTTTTTTCACGGCGTCGTTGAGCATGGCCAGACAGGCGGTGGTGCCGCAGGCGCCGCATTGCTCCAGGCCGATCTCCTCCAGAATATGGGCGACGGAATCGCCCACGGCGGGGGTGGGGGCAAGGGATAGATCCACAATGCCAAAGGGAATGCCCAGCCGCTGGGCGGCCTGGGTGCCGATGAGCTGGCCCATGCGGGTGATCTTGAAAGCGGTCTTTTTGATGAGCTCCGCCACCTCGGTGATGTTGAGGCCGTCCGGGGCGCTGTGCAGGGCGGCGCGGACAACGCCGGGGCCGGAGACGCCTACGTTGATGACGCAGTCCGGCATACCGGGGCCGTGGAAGGCGCCGGCCATAAAGGGGTTATCCTCGGGGGCGTTGCAGAACACCACCAATTTAGAAGCCGCAACACACTGGCGGTCCGCGGTGATCTCGGAGCAGCGGCGGATGACCTGCCCCATTTCGCGCACAGCGTCCATATTGATGCCGCTTTTAGTGGAGCCGACATTGACGGAGGAGCAGACGCGATCCGTTTTGGCCAGCGCCTCGGGGATCGCCTGGATCAGGGCCTTATCCCCGGCGGAGAAGCCCTTGTGTACCAGAGCGGAAAAACCGCCGATAAAGTTGACCCCAACGGCCTTGGCAGCGCGATCCAGGGTGAGAGCGTATTGGACAGGATCCCCGCCGGAGGCAGCCAGCAGCATGGCGATGGGGGTGACGGCGATGCGCTTGTTGATGATCGGGATGCCAAACTCGGCTTCCAGATCTTCCCCGACCTTCACCAGATCTTTGGCGCAGGAAGTGATTTTATGGTAGACCTTCTCGCAGGAGCGGTCAATATCGCTGTCACAGCAGCTGAGCAAGGAAATGCCCATGGTGACGGTGCGGATATCCAGGTTTTCGTCCTGGATCATCCGGATGGTTTCCAGAATATCAGTAACATTCAGCATAATTGAGAGCCTTTCCTTCCGTTAGATGCGGTGCATCGAATTAAAAATATCCTCGTGCATCACATGGATGCTGAGGCCCTGGGCGGCGCCCATCTGCTCCATAAGTTTGGAGAGCTCCTTCAATTCGCAGGAGAGGCCGGAAATATCCACCAGCATGATCATAGCAAACATATCCTGCAGGACAGACTGGGTCACTTCGATGACATTGGCATTGTGCTCGGCACAGATGGTGCTGACCTTGGCCAGGATGCCCACCGCGTCTTTGCCGACAACAGTAATTACTGCGCGCATAAAATAGCTCCATTTCTCCGCAGAGGAAAATTTTAAAGCCCAACTGGCTGTTCTGCGGGGACAGCCGGGACTGTTGATCGAAAGGAAGGGATTTTAAAAATCAATGGCGTCCAGTTCTTCGGCCAGCTCGGAAAGCTCCCCGTCGGAGGGCATCCAGAAATCGGCCGGGAAAAAGGTGCCGGCCCATAGCCTTGCGCCGTCCGGCGCCGCGGAGCGCTTAAACTGCCCAGCCGCCAAACGCTGGAAAAAGAGAAGCAGCTTCTCTTTGATCAGTTCGGTTTCATATTTGCCGCTGAAAGCGGTGCAAGCGTAATAAAAGATCTTGGAGGGGCGAAAATGATACCGCAGCAGGTAAAAAAGGAAAAAGTCATGAAGCTCGTAGGGGCCCAGCAGCTCCTCGGTCTTTTGGCCGATGGCCCCGTTTTCCTGCGGGGGCAAAAGCTCTGGGCTCACAGGCGTGTCCAGAATATCCCGCAGGGTATCCTGGAGGGAGGGATCCGGCGAGACGTCGCAAAGGCGCGATGTCAGGGCGCGGATCACGGTTTTGGGCAGAGAGATGTTCACGTTGTAACCGGCCAGATGATCCCCGCCGAAAGTACACCAGCCCAGGGCGGCTTCCGAAAGATCCCCGGTGCCCAGCACCAGCGCTTTCTCGGAATTTGCCAGATCGAAAAGGATCTGGGTGCGCTCTCGGGCCTGGGCGTTTTCATAGGTGGAGTCGTGCACGGCGATGTTGTGGCCGATATCCTCAAAATGCTGCACGATCGAGTCCCGGATCGAGATATCCCGGCCATCGCACCCCAGGGCCTCGATGAGGGCCAAAGCGTTAAAATAGGTGCGGTCGCTGGTGCCAAAGCCGGGCATGGTGACGGCGACGATGTTTTTGCGGGACAGATGCAAGCAGTCCGCCGTTTTGGCGGCGACAAGCAGGGCCAGGGTGGAATCCAGCCCGCCGGAGAGCCCCAGCACCATCTTGCGCAGACCGGTGTTTTGCAGACGGGCCATAAGCGCCGCCGTCTGCAGGGAGAATAGCTCGTCCAAAGCGGCCGCCGTGTTCTCTTCCGGCAAAAAAGGCGTGGGAGAGATGCCGCGCAAAAAGCCCCGATGGCCCGGAGAGGGGACGCTGCTGGCAAAATCGGGGGTGCGGCAGACGCGGGAACGTTTCCCGGCCCGGATGATGTCGGCGTCGATATCGGATACCGCCACCTCCGCCGGGCTGAGGAAATCGCCGTTATCCTGGGAGCAGAAGGCCAGGCAATGGCCTTGCTCCCACACGCCGCCGAAGCTGCGGTAAAGGGAGGGGGAAGAGGTTTCACCGGCGCCGCCGCAGGCGACGGCTACCGCGACGCCCAGGCCGCGGGAGACGGCGCGGGCGGCTTCCTCCGCCCGTTCAAGGCTGCCCAAAGAGGCGGGAGCCGCCGCGGGGACCACCACAAGGTCGCAGCCGGAGGAGGCGATGAGCTCCGCGTGATCCATCAGATGCTCAGGCTGGCAGGGCACTACCAAAAAGCGGATATCGCCCCGGCCGAAAAGCGTTCCGGCGGAAAAAAAAAGCTCCGGCGGCGCGGGTTCCAGCCCGGCGGGCGGATCCGGCGTCGGGAAAAAGCCCAACAGGGCGCCGCCCTGAAGCACGGCGCAGGCCCCGCAGGAGCGCCCGCTTTCCCCCACGGCCAGTCCAACGACCGTGAAACCGTCAAAATCCCGCAGGGAAGCTGCCAGCTGATCCAGAGCCTGTCTGGCGCCATCCAACAGGGCCGGGTTTTGAAAAAAGCTTCCGCAGCTGATGCCGGTCAGGGCGAACTGTGGCAGGACGATCAGATCGGGGGCGTCGGCCTTGACGTGATCCAGCACAGGGAGCAACGTCTGCAGGCAGCGCTTTGGCTGCATGGGAAAGACCCGGTTGGAAATACAGCATACGCGGATGAGAGAATTCACCTGTCGCCGCCTCCTTCTTCAACTAAAAAATCGGGGCTGGTCAGCGCTGGGAATAACGCAGCGCCTCCTGAGCCAGATGTTCGAACAGCCGCAGGAACACGGGGAAACGCGCCGACATGCCCTCGGGATGAAACTGCACAGCCAGCAGGGGCTTTCCGGGCAGCTCCAGAGCCTCCACCACGCCGTCGTCGGCCTGAGCGCAGACCCGCAGGCCGGGGGCCGGCTGCCGCACGCACTGATGATGGAAGGAGTTGACCATCAGCTCCCCGGCCTGCACCACCTCATACAGACGGCTGTCCTCCTGGATCGTGACCCGGTGATAGGGCTCGTCCCGCAAAAGGCCGTGCTGATAGTGGCCGTGGGCGTTGGGCAGCTGGCTGGGGATATCCTGATACAAGGTGCCGCCCAGGGTGACATTGAGCAGCTGCATGCCCCGGCAGATGCACAGCACCGGCATTTCCCGGCGCAGGGCCTCTTTCAGCAGGGCCGTCTCAAAAGCGTCCTTCTCGGAACAGAGATAGGTGACCGAAGACAGGGGATTCTCCCCGTAAAGGCGGGGGGAGACATCCTCGCCGCCGGGCAGCAGCAAAGCATCCACGCGGTCGAGAAAAGCGGGGGCGTCCTCGGGGGAAGAGACGGGCAGCTGAAGGGGCAGAGCCCCGGCGCGCAGCAGGGAGCCGATGTAATCCTTGCCAGTGCCGCAGGTGGTGGTGCCGTCCATTTTAAACAGGAAAGAAGGGATGCCGATATAGGGTTTGCGTTCCATTTTACAAGACCTCCAAAGGAGGAAAAGCCTCCTTCCCCGGCGGGCCTACCTTCCGGAAGGGGCGGGGATAAATTCCCTTTCATAGTAACATACCCGCCCAAAAGATTCAATTCTTTTGCTGGACAGCGGCGGGATTCGGGCAAAAGTTTTACGATTCCCACAGGAAAGGGATACAAAAACGGTTGGGAGTATGGTATGATGTAATAATCGTATAGCGGTTAATCCATCTGTTTTATGCCCCGTCTGCGGCGATGGGCAGCGACCCGATAGAACGCTTTCAGGCCGCGCGCTCCGGCGGTTTACTTGGAGCGCGGCAAGGCGGAATTTGATGAGGAGGCGGCAGCCGTGTACTACAATCTGTTCGATAGCCATTTGCACAGCGACCATTCCTGGGACGCGAAACATTCCGTTACCTTCCTGTGCGAAACTGCGGTAAAAAAGGGCGTGCTCGGCATCGCCATTACAGACCACTGCGAGATCAACGAATATGAATCCCGACATATCGAGCGGCGCATCCAGCAGTGCCATTTCGAGATCCTCAAGGCGCGGGCGGCTTTTGGGCAGCGTTTGCTGATCTCCAACGGCATTGAGCTGGGGCAGATGACCCAGGACATGGCGCTGACAGAGCATGTCTTTTCCCTGGTGGATTTTGACTTTGTCATCGGTTCCACCCACTGTATCCACGGCGACGAGGACTTCTATTTTATGGATTTTAAAGATGTGGATCCCTACGCCCTGCTGGACGACTATTTCAGCGAGGTGCTGGCGGTGGCAAAGCTTGGCCGTTTCGATACCCTGGCCCATCTGACCTATCCGCTGCGGTATATGAACGGCAAGCACCATTTGGGGGTGGAGCTGGGGCCCATGGACGATAAGATCGACGAGATCTTCCGCACGCTGATCCAAAACGGGAAGGCCCTGGAGATCAACACTTCAGATCTGCGCAAGGATCCACCCACTCTGATCCCGCCGCTGAAATACTTAAAGCGCTACCGGGAACTGGGCGGGGAGCTCATTACGTTCGGTTCCGACGCCCACTGCGCCGAGGACATCGCCGGGGGGATCCCCGAGGCCATGGAGTTTGCCAAAGAGGCGGGGTTCCGCTACTTCGCTTTTTATAAAGGCCGCACCGCGCGGATGCTGGAGATCTTTTAAAACAAAACAGACGGAGGGAACATCATGGATAAATTGCTCAACCTGTTGGCGGAGAACGCACGCTATACCAACGCACAGCTGGCCGTTATGCTGGGCCGTACGGAAGATGAGGTGGCCGTGGCCATCGAGGAATACGAAAAAACCGGCGTGATCCGCGGCTATAAAGCCCTGGTCAATTGGGATAAGACCGGCGAGGACAAGATCTTCGCCCGCATTGAGATCAAGGTGACCCCCAAAAAGGATTTTGGCTTTGAAGAGATCGCCCGCACCATTATGGAGTTTGAAGAGGTGGAGAGCGTCTATCTTATGAGCGGCGGCTATGACCTGGCCCTTACCGTCAGCGGCAAAAACTTTAAAGAGGTGGCCATGTTTGTAGCCCACCGTCTTTCCCCGCTGGATTCTGTCAACTCCACCGCCACTCATTTTGTGCTCAAAAAATACAAGGAGCGGGGCGCTATCCTGGTGGAGGAGGAACAGGACGAGAGGAGGATGACGCTGCTGTGATCGAATACGAGAAGATCCTCTCTCAAAGGGCGGTGGAGCTGAAACCCTCCGGGATCCGGAAGTTTTTTGATATCGCCAACCAGATGGAGGACGTGATCTCCCTGGGTGTGGGCGAACCGGATTTTAAAACGCCCTGGAGCATTCGCCACGCGGGGATGGAGTCCCTGGAAAAAGGGAAGACCTGGTACACGGCCAACGCCGGCTTAGCGCCCCTCAAGCAGGAGATCGCAAATTATCTCAGCCGCCGTTTTCAGCTGGATTACGACCCCCAAAAAGAGATCATTGTTACGGTGGGCGGCTCGGAGGGCATCGACGCCTGCATCCGTGCCCTTGTGGACCCCGGAGACGAGGTGTTGCTGCCGGAGCCCTGCTTTGTGGCCTATGCGCCCATCACCACCCTGACAGGGGGCGTGGTGGTGCCGCTGCCCTGCCGGGCGGAGGACGGCTTTCGCCTGACGCCGGAGGCCCTCAAGGCGAAGATCACCCCCAAGACGAAACTGCTGGTGCTGCCCTTTCCCAATAACCCCACCGGGGCGGTCATGCGGCGGGAACATCTGGAAGCCATTGCCGAGGTGCTGCGGGGCACCGATATCATGGTGCTCTCCGACGAGATCTATGCGGAGCTCACCTACGGGGAGGAGCGCCATGTCTCCATAGCGGAGATCCCCGGCATGAGGGAGCGGACCATCGTCATCAACGGCTTTTCCAAGGCCTACGCCATGACGGGATGGCGCCTGGGCTACGCCGCCGGCCCCGCGCCGGTGATCGTCCAGATGCTCAAGATCCATCAGTTTGCCATTATGTGCGCCCCCACCACCAGCCAGTACGCGGCCATCGAGGCGCTGAAAAACTGCGACGAAGAGATCGAAAAAATGCAGCTGCAATACGATATGCGCCGCCGGCTTCTGGTGGATTCCCTCAACAAAATGGGGCTCACCTGCTTTGCGCCGGAGGGGGCGTTCTATGTGTTCCCCAGCATCCGCGTCACGGGGCTTACCTCGGAGGAATTTTGTGAGCGCCTGCTGTACAGCCAGCGGGTGGCGGTGGTGCCGGGGCAGTCCTTTGGCGAGAGCGGGGAGGGCTTTGTCCGGATCTCTTATTCCTATTCTATCGACCATATTATGGAGGCGCTGCGCCGCATGGGCCGTTTCCTCAAGGAGCTGGGGCTCTGACCCGCGGCCCGGCAGATCATTTTTTCTAAGGAGCCTTCTGATACATGGAAACCGTTTCCCTGATAAAAGCTGAATACGACGGCGCCTCGATGGCCCGGGCGGTGCAGGCGCATTTTGACGCTCTGCATCTGGAAGAGCTGTTTTCGCCCGGGATGCGCGTGGTTTTAAAGCTGAACCTGCTGATGCGCCGCGCGCCGGAGGCCGCCACCACCACCCATCCCGCCCTGATAAAGGCCATTGTGGAAAGGATCCAGGCTTTTGGCGTTACGGATATCACCCTGGCGGACAGCCCCGGCGGCCCCTATACCAAGGCCGCCCTGGAGGGGATCTACCGCACCTGCGGGATCGAACAGGTGGCGCGGGAGACCGGCGCGAAGCTCAATTTTGACCTTACCCATGTGGACAAGACCTGTGGCGGCAAAATGGTCAAAAGCTTTCCCCTGATCCGGCCGGTGGCCGAGGCGGACGTGGTAGTCAACGTGGCAAAGCTCAAGACCCACTGTATGACCCTGCTTTCCGGCGGGGTGAAAAACCTTTTTGGCTGTATTCCCGGCCTTACCAAGCCGGAATTCCACTGCCGCTTCCCAGAACCGGAACAGTTTTGCTCCATGCTGGTGGATCTCTCCCAGCTGGTGTCGCCCCAGGTGACTTTTGTGGACGCGGTGGACGCCATGGAAGGGGACGGCCCCTCCGGCGGCAGCCCTGTCCACTGCGGGGTCACCCTTTGCGCCCGCAGCGTGTGGGCGCTGGATGTGGTCCACTGCGCTATTTTAGGCGTCGAGCCAGAGCAGGTGCTAACGGTGAAGGAAGCCATCCGGCGGGGCCTTTCCCCGGCGGGGATGGAGGAAATATGCCTGGTTGGGGAGCCCCAGGCGCTGGCGGCGATGCCGCCCTTTGTGCCGCCCCGCACCAAAAAAACGGATTTCAGCTCCCAGCTGCCCCGGCTGCTGCGGCCGGCTGCCTCCTGGGCGGTGCGCCGGGCGGCCGCCCGGCCGGTGATCCGCCGCTCCCGCTGTGTGGGCTGTGGGAAATGCGCCGAGAGCTGCCCTGCCCACACCATCGAGGTGCGGGATAAAAAAGCCTATATCCGCTATCAAAATTGCCAGAAATGTTATTGTTGCCACGAGATGTGCCCAGTCAAGGCCATCGGCGTCAGCCGTTTGTTTGCGTTTAAACTGTAACCGCCTTTCCCTGCGGAGGGGCGAAAGAACAGGAGGGGCCGCTATGTCGGAGGTTTGGGTAAAAGCGCCGGGAAAGATCAATCTATCCCTGGATATCGTGGGAAAACGCCGGGACGGCTACCACGATATGCGCATGGTGATGCAGGCGGTGGAGCTGGCCGACACCCTAGTCATCGCCCCGGGGAAAGGGCCAGGGGTCTGCGTTACCTGCAGCGATCCGCGGGTGCCCTGCGGGGAGAAAAACCTGGCCGCCAGGGCTGCCAAAGCCTTTTTGGCGGATCAGGGCCTGGAGGGCGAAAGCCTTTCCATCCACATCCAAAAACGCATTCCCATGGAGGCGGGCATGGCGGGAGGAAGCGCCGACGCCGCCGGGACCCTGGTGGGCCTATGCCGGTATTTTGGGCGGGAGCTTTCCCGGGATGCCCTGTGTGCCCTGGGCGTTTCTCTGGGGGCGGACGTGCCCTTCTGTATCGGCGGCGGCACCCAGCTTAGCGAAGGCATTGGCGAGCGTCTTACCCCTCTGCCGCCTCTGCCGGAGTGCTGTATCCTGCTGGCAAAGCCCGAGGCGGGCATCAAAACCAAGGATAGCTTTGCCCGCTTCGACGCCATTACGCCCCGCCGGAGGCCCAATACCGACGCCATGGTGGCGGCGGTATCCGCCGGGGATCTATCCGGGGTGGGGAAGGAGCTGGCCAACGTTTTTGAGGAGGTCACCGACCTGCCGGAACTTGCGGCCTTTCAAAAGGTCATGGGGGAATACGGCGCTTTGGGCAGCGTGATGACCGGCACCGGCACGGTGGTGTTCGGCCTGTTTGACGACCCGCGTCTGGCCCGCCGGTGCGCCCGATCCCTTTTTGGCAAGGCTGGCAGCGTTTTTCTAACCCGTCCGGACCCCGCCGGTGCGCGAGTGGAAAAATAAAATTGCATAGATTTTCCAAAAACCGCCCACACTGAAGGCGCGGGGGCAGAACCCCCAGCTTTTGGTCAAAGGCGGTTTTTTTATGCGGAGCAGCGGATCCCAAAACTCGGGCCGACGGGAGGCTTTCTTTTTCGTGTTTCTGGTGCTGGCGGCGGCCTGCACTTTCTTTACAGGTTTTGCGGCCCGGTGCCGCGATATCCGCCAGGATACCCTGCGGCTGCACATCCTGGCCAATTCCGATTCGGATTTTGACCAGGGGGTAAAGCTGGCGGTGCGGGACGCCATCCTGGAAGACGCGGCGGAGCTTTTTTCCGGCGTTTCCTGCCGCGCCGCGATGGAGCGGCAGGCACAGGAAAAGCTTCCCGAGATCGAGGCGGCGGCCCGGGCGGCCCTGAAGAAGCTGGGGGTGGAAACGCCGGTAAAAGCCCAGGTGGTCACCATGTTTTTCGATACCCGCGTTTACGGGGAGGCGCTGCTTCCCGCTGGGCGTTATCGGGCGGTGAGGGTCACCCTGGGGAAGGGGCAGGGGAAAAATTGGTGGTGCGTGCTGTTCCCGCCTCTGTGCCTGCCTGCCGCCGGGGCTAAGCCGCCTTCCGAAGAGTCGGAGAAGGTCCAAAAGGAACTGCTCCCGGAAGGCGAGCGGCCCCGATACCGCATGCGTCTGGCGGTGGTGGAATGGGCTGAAGAGCTGAGGGAGCGATGGGCTGACAGTTAAAAAAGGCGGGCGCCCATGGGCGCCCGCCTTTTTTGATTTTTCCTATTTCTGCGCGGCGTTTTCTTTTTCCTGCACCAGCTCCAACAGGGTATCCAGATCTTCCCGGAACTCTTTGGGCGTCTGTTCTTCCTTCTTTTTGATCTCCTCGCAGATCCGCAGGCGGAACGCCGCGGCGCCGTCCCGCGCCCAGGCCTCCCTCAAAGCGTTTAAGGTGCAAAGACCGGTGGCGCGGGAAAACTCGAATTTGTTTTTGCAGGCGGCAAGATTCACCTCCGCAAAATACCATCGTTCCCCGGAAACATCGTCGTGGATGCAGTAAACGCCGCCAGTGACAGGACGTTCCTTATAAGCCCGGATCAGCTCTTTTTTATCGATCGGCATGGTCAATACCCCATTTCCTTCAGGATGCGCGCCAGCACCGCCAGACGTTCCCCCAAGAGCTCGTCATCCCGGCCCAGGGCGTCGGCAAAAAGGCGGATATCCTCGTCGATCCGGGGGTTTTCGGTGCAGACATCCACTGCCATGGCGTCTCCTTGCAGGCCGACCCGGTCGATTTGAGAATGATTCTCATCGTAAAATTTGGGATAGCGGTAGGCCTCGTCCCGGAAGTACTGCCGCGCGCGGCAGGTGAGGATGGCAAGGTCGATCACCCGGTGCAAAGGCAGCTCCTCCGATTGCCGCGACCATTTTTCGCCGGTGTACCGCCACACCTTGGCGGAAATGTCCACGCGGCCCCGGTCGTTCCACTGGGCCAGGCCGAGAGAAAGGCCTTTGGCGTCGCTTTCGTAGGCCTGGCGGCCGTCGATCTGTTCGTAATTCTCCGATACGATGACCGGCTTGTGTTTGAGTGTGGTTGGAATGTTCATTCTCAGCCCTCCCCTATGAAATTAGTAAATTAGTAAATTAGTAACTTACTGACGCCATCATATCATGCTCCAGTGGGATTGTCAAGGTCATTTGTCAAAAAAGCGAAAAAGAGCCTGCGGCGGGCGCGGGACTCCGGCAAAAGGGGATAAAGTCGCGCAAAAAGCCCCGGCGCTTTGGTTTTCTTCAATAAGGATGGCTCAAAAATGAAAAGCGATGAAGATCACGTCATCTTCATCGCTTTTCATTTTGTGTATTTCAGCTTACGCGTCGAGTTTGAACCACCTCAACAAAATTGCCATCCCCCACAAATTACGATTTGTCGATTTCTTGATAGAACTATCATAACGCGAAAAAAGTGTCATTACAATATCAGGCGATCCTGCTTGCAGTTACCTTTTGCGGTTGCGGCAAGGGTCCTATTTGTCAGACATTCATCTTTGTGCAGATCGGTTGCTTGCTATCGCAGAATGGAAAAGCCGTAAGACAGCTTATCGCATATCCTATGGCAAAGTTTAGCGCCCGAAAACATCCTGATCAATGGGATGGCTTTGGCGTCGGGGATTTTAAAAGGCTAAATCCGGAAATTTCCCAGGCAGAACAGTCAGCCGCCGCATTCTTCCAGGATCTTTTTGGCTTCGGCGTACTTTTTTCGCCAGCGGGCAAGCTGTTCCTCCGCTACGCCGGTGCATCCGGCAAAACGGGTCTCGTCGGAGTTGTGGGCGAGGTCGGCCAGCTTTACCGCCCTTGCGACCGGGTTTTGGGCGATGGCCCGCACATAGGTGAAATAGTCGCTTCCCGGCGTATGGGTCAGCAAACGCAAAGCCTCTGTGACCTCCCGGGGAAATTCCCGCTCTAATTCTTCCAAGGTGACGGCGGTATCCTCCGCAACGTCATGAAGCAGAGCCACGCAAACGCTGATCTCATCGGTCATTTGCTCGGCCAGATGGTAAGGGTGGAACACGTAGGGCTGGCCGCTCTGGTCAAGCTGCCCGGCGTGGGCATTATAGGCAAGGCGCAGGGCCTTGTTCGTCAAAGGCGTGTAGATCATGGATGCTCCTTATTCTAACCCCTGTTTTTGCGATGGGCGTCAGGGGTGATCGGAAATTGGCCAGCCGATTGGCCAAAATCCAGCGGTTGTTTCTTTGCGATGGGCGTCAGGGACGACGCCGGGGCGTTACGCTTTGACGGGCGGCGGGGCCAGCTCCGTGTTCAGCAGAAAATGCTGGGGCATGCCGTTGAGGGTGGGGTAAGCGACCTCGCCCTCGATCAGGGGCAGCAGATAATCGAACATTTCGCCGGTCACGTCGTTGCCCGCTTTGTTGATCCATTCCCGGGGGACGAGCTGCTCTTTATTGGCGATGAGGGAGACGTCCCCGGTGCCGATGCTGATGAGGTAAGGGGAATTGGACACCCGCTCCATCACCATCACCCGGCCGGTCTCGCCGGCAAGGGCGTGGCGCACGGCGTGGCTGCCGATGCGGCGGGCTTCGGCAAGGTCAGTGGCGGACATCAAATGGGAGGAGCAGCGCTGCAGGACGTTGAGCTCGATGGAACGCACTTTGCAGCCGATCTTCTCCCGCACCAGGTTTTCCAGGTATTTGCCAACCCCGGAGAGATAGCGGTGGCCAAAGGCGTCCACCAGGCCGCTTTGAAAATCCTCCGCCACAAAGTTTCCGTTTTGCAGGCGAACCCCCTCCGAGACGGCGACAATGCAGTTGCGGGAGATCTTCTGCACTTCGGTCACATCGATTAAAAACTGTTCCGGGTCAAAGGGGACCTCCGGAAGATAGATCAGCTGCGGGGCCCGGGCCCCGACGGTGCGGGGCAGGGAGGCGGCGGCGGCCAGCCACCCGGCGTGGCGGCCCATGATCTCCACAATGGTCACCGAATGGGTATCATAGACGTTGCAGTCCCGGATGATCTCCAGCATGGCGGTGGAGATAAATTTGGCGGCGGAGCCAAAGCCCGGGGTGTGGTCGGTGAGGGGCAGGTCGTTGTCGATGGTCTTGGGGATGCCCATGACCCGGATATCCTCGCCGGCCTCCTGGAAAAACACCGACAGCTTGTATACGGTATCCATGGAATCATTGCCGCCGATGTAGAAAAAATAGCCGATATCATACAGGCGAAAGGTCTCCAAAATGGAGTGGAACAGCTCTTTCCCCTCCTCGGTCTCCGGGCTGGGCAGACGGAAACGGCAGGAGCCCAGGGCCATGGCCGGGGTACATTCCAGAGAAAAGAAATCCTCCTGCCGGGAAAACTGGCCCGCCAGATCGATGATGGTGCGCTTTAAAATACCCTGGATCCCGTTGAGAGCGCCGTAGATCCGGCCCACCTCCTTGCTGCGGATGGCCTCCTGAACAGCACCGGAAAGGGAGGCGTTGATGGCCGCAGTGGGCCCGCCGGACTGGGCGATAAGCATGTTCTTCATGGGGGAATCTCCTCTTTTGCTGCAGCAGAATTTGGCAAAAAACAAGGGCGCAGGGCCCGCTTGAAGTCTTTTTCAGTATATCACAACAGCAAAAGCAAAACAACAGAAAACGGCAGGCAAAAAAGCCCCGGCGGATAGCCGGGGCCGTTGGGGCGGGAAGGGAGGTTACAGGCTGCGGCCCACGCACTGGGCCAGGGGCCGCAGAGACTCCATCAGCTTGGCAAAGGCGTCGGGTTTTAGAGATTGGGCGCCGTCGCACAGGGCGTTTTGCGGGTCATTGTGCACCTCGATGATCAGGCCGTCGGCTCCGGCTGCGATGGCGGCCATGCTCATGCGCTCCACCATCCAGGCCTTGCCGCAGGCGTGGGAGGGGTCTACCACCACAGGCAGATGGGAGAGGGATTTTACCGCCAGGACGGCGGAGAGATCCAAAGTGTTGCGGGTGTAAGTCTCAAAGGTGCGGATGCCGCGCTCGCAGAGGATGACGTTGGGGTTTCCGCTGGCCATGATGTACTCGGCGCTCATAAGCCATTCCTCAATGGTGGAGGAAAGCCCGCGTTTGAGCAGGATGGGTTTTGTGGTCTTTCCCAACTGCTTGAGCAGATCGAAGTTCTGCATGTTGCGGGCGCCTACCTGGATGACGTCCACGCACATTTCGAACATCTCGATGTTGTCGGTGGACATGATCTCGGTGACGATGGGCATGCCGGTGATCTCACGGGCGTGCTGCAGCAGCTGGATGCCGTCCCGGGCAAGGCCCTGAAAAGCGTAGGGAGAGGTGCGGGGCTTGTAAGCGCCGCCGCGCAGGGCGCAGGCGCCGGCTTTCTTTACCGCTTTGGCCACGGCTTCGATCTGGGCGGCGCTCTCCACAGAACAGGGCCCGGCGATGACGCCGATGCGTCCACCGCCCAGCTTGACCCCGCCCACGTCGATGAGGGTATCTTCCGGGTGATATTTCCGGTTGGCCATTTTGTAGGGCTCCGATACCGCCATGACCTTTTCCACGCCGGGCAGCAGGGAGATCTTTTCTTTATCCACCTTGGCGGCGTTGCCTTCCGCGCCCAGCACGGTGTTTTCGGCGCCGCGGCTTACCATTACCTTGACGCCGCCCTGCTCCATCACCTGGATGGCGGCCTGAAGCTCCTCTTCGGTGGCTTTGCTTTTCATAACAACGATCATTTTGACAACTTCCTTTCCAATTTGCATATAATGCAGAAAAATGGGAAAAACAAAAGGGGCCGCAGCCGTGATCCGGCTGCAGCCCCGACGTTTGCAACACCTCAGACGGGAATTCCCGTCGAAACCGTTCCAGACGCAGACCAACAGCCGCTGCTATAAAAATAGTAGCGGTAGCTAAAATAGGTAAATTGTCTGGAAGCGATGGACATATTGGACACGCCCCTTTCCCGATGAAAACACTTTAGCACTTTTACCTCTTGAAGTCAAGAGGATTTTTCCCTATCCATTACAAAAAGCGCCCGGCGCGGCCTGCAAAGGCTGTAAAAAAGCGAAAAACCGCGCTGGAAAAGGGAAATTTGCATTGACAAAGGAAAACGGGAAGGCTATAATGACGAAAGTAGCCGGAGAGACCCGGCCGCTTTCATGAAGAAAAACGCTGTGACGGGACCAACGGGCCACGTATTTTCCGGAAAGAGAGAAGGCTCACGGCTGCAAGGCCTTTACGGAAAACGGTTCACGCCATCCCCGAGCATCGGCGCAGAACGCCGGCGAGCTCCCCGCGTTAAGGGGCATACGAGTGACGCGGCTTCGGCCGTGTAATTTGGGTGGTACCACGGAGCGCTGTCTTCGTCCCAATATAGGGGCGGGGGCTTTTTTATTGTCTCAAAGGCCGCGGCCCCGCCAAGACAGCAAATTTTTTAAAAACAGGATGTGTAAAAATGGAATGGACCGGACTGAACGAACTGAGGGAAAAATTCCTCTCCTTTTTTGAGAGCAAGGGCCATCTGCGCCACGCCAGCTTCCCGCTGGTGCCGGTCAACGACCCCAGCCTGCTGCTGATCAACTCCGGCATGGCGCCTCTCAAACGGTATTTTCTGAACCTGGATACCCCGCCCAGAAAGCGGATGACCACCTGCCAAAAATGTATCCGTACCCCGGATATTGACAACATCGGCCACACCGCCCGGCACGGCACCTATTTTGAGATGCTGGGCAACTTTTCCTTCGGCGATTATTTTAAGCACGAGGCCACCGATTGGGCCTGGGAGTTTTTGACGAAGGTACTGGCCATCCCGGAGGAAAAGCTTTGGGTCTCCATCTTTGAGGATGACGACGACGCCTTTGAGATCTGGACCAAAGAGCGGGGCGTGCCCGCGGAGAAGATCGTCCGCCTGGGCCGGGAGGACAACTTCTGGGAGCACGGCTCCGGTCCCTGCGGCCCCTGCTCCGAGATCTATTTTGACCGCGGCCCGGAATACGGCTGCGGCAAGCCCACCTGCGGCGTGGGCTGTGACTGCGACCGCTATATGGAGATCTGGAACCTGGTGTTTACCCAGTTCGACAGCGACGGCCAGGGTACCTATTCCCCCATCGACCATCCCAACATCGATACTGGTATGGGCCTGGAGCGCCTGGCCTGCATCATGCAGGGGGTCAACAACCTCTTTGAGGTGGATACCGTCCAGAATATCATGAAGCATATCAGCCGCATTGCCGGCGTGCATTACGGAGACGACCCCAAAACCGATATTTCCCTGCGCGTCATCACCGACCATATGCGCAGCTGTACGTTCATGATCGGCGACGGCGTGGTGCCCTCCAACGAAGGCCGCGGCTACGTGCTGCGCCGCCTGCTGCGCCGGGCCGCCCGCCACGGCCGCCTGCTGGGGATCCGCGACACCTTCCTCTATCAGGTGTGCGAGACGGTGATCGGCGAAAACGCCTCCGCCTATCCGGAGCTGGTGGAGAAAAAAGATTATATCATCAAGGTTTTGCAGGTGGAGGAGGAGCGTTTTGCCCGCACCATCGACCAGGGCATGGATATCCTCAACGACATCATGGATAAGATCTCCGGCGACGCCATCAACGGCAAGATCTTCTCCGGCGCCGACGCCTTCCGGCTGTACGATACCTTCGGCTTCCCCATCGACCTTACCCGCGAGATCTTAAACGAAAAGGGTCTGGGCCTCGATGAGGACTCCTTTATGGATCTGATGAAGCAGCAGAAAGCAAATTCCCGCGCCAACCGCAAGGATGTAAGCGGTTGGACGGCGGACGAGGCGGTGGACGTAGAGGGAAAGACCCGGTTCATCGGCTATCAGCATATGGGCGGCCAGACCGCCGTCACCGCCATCGTCAACGAAGAGGGCGAGCAGGTGGACGCCGTCACCGAGGGGATGCGCGCCACCCTGGTGCTTCGGGAGACCCCCTTCTACGCGGAGAGCGGCGGACAGGTGGGCGACACCGGCGTCATCCTGAACGGGAAAAACGTTTTCCAGGTGGAGGACTGCAAAAAATCCCCCACGGGACAGTTCCTGCACATGGGCGTTGTGAAAAGCGGCCTTGTCAGCGTCGGCGACGGCGTCACCGCCCAGATCGACATTCCCCGCCGCCGCGCCATCACCCGCAACCACACGGCCTGCCATCTGTTGCAGGCGGCGCTGCGTTCGGTGCTGGGCTCCCATGTCCAGCAGGCGGGCTCCATGGTGGACGAGCACCGCTGCCGTTTCGACTTCACCCATTTTGCGGCCATGAGCCCGGAAGAGCTTAGACAGACGGAGCGCCGGGTGAACGAAATGGTGCTGGAGGCCCTGGATGTCCAGGTGAACGAGCTGCCCATCGAAGAAGCCAAAAAGCTGGGGGCCATGGCCCTGTTTGGCGAAAAATACGGCGAGGTCGTCCGGGTGTGCGACGTTTCCAAGCAGTCTGTGGAATTCTGCGGCGGTACCCATGTTTCCAACACCGCCAAGATCGGGCTGTTCAAAATCGTCTCCGAATCTTCCGTAGCCGCCGGCGTGCGCCGCATTGAGGCAACCACCGGTTTTGGCGTGCTGGATCTGCTGGATCATGCCGACGGCGTGATCGCTCAGGCGGCGGCCAACCTGAAGCTGGGCAACCCCGAGGAATTGGTATCCCGTACCGCCGCCGTGGCTGCGGAGCTAAAGGAGAAAGAAAAAGCGCTGGACGCCCTCAACCGCAAGCTGGCCGACATGCAGATCCAGGGCCTGTTTGAAAACGCGGTGGAGATCGGCGGCGTGAAAGTGATCTTCGCCGGATTTACCGGCACCAAACCCGAGGCGATCCGCGTCCTGTGCGACCGGGTGCGGGACAACGCGCCCGATACCGTGGCGGTCATCGCGGGTATTCTGGGCGATAAGGCCAACCTCTTTGCCGCAGCCGGCAAAGAAGCGGTGGAAAAAGGCGTTCATGCCGGGAAAATCATCAAAGAGCTCACCGCCAAGCTGGGCGGCAAGGGCGGCGGCCGTCCAGACAGCGCCCAGGGCGGCGTGACAGAGATCTTTAAGATCGACGAGGCCCTGGCCACCGTTCCGGAAATGATCCGCGGGATGATCCAATAACGCAGCGATAAACCAAAAAGCAGGCCCCGTTGGGGGCCTGCTTTTTTAATGCCGTCTGCTCAAAACGGCCGGGATCTTTTTTGGGGGAGCGGGGAGGTTACTGTGCCAAACGGGCCAGCAGAGCGGTCACCTGTTTCCAAAGGTTCTCGCAGGAGCGCAGGTCCATGGCCTCGTCCGGGGTATGGCAGCCCGTCACCGTGGCGCCAATGGCGATGATATCCAGCTGGGGAGCCTTGCTTTTCAGCAGCCCGCACTCCAGCCCGGCGTGGATGGCCATGGTTTTTGGGGGGACGCCGTAAAGCTCCTCGTAAACCTGGCAGAAGGTCTCCCGCAGGAGAGAATGGGGCTCATAAGGCCAGCCGGGATAGCCGTCGCCCATTTCCACCCGGTCTCCAAATACTTCGCCAAAGACGGAAAGCATGTGGCGGGTCTCGTTTTGCAGAGATTCCACGGAACTTCTGGGGGAAAAGTGGAAAACGACCTTTTCCTCGTCCATTTCGATGACGCCGAAATTGACCGACGCCACCACAAAACCGCCCGCTTTGGGGTTGGTTTTCAAAACGCCGTGGGGGGCCAGCACCATCTGGCGAATGATGCTGCGGCTGTCCTCCCGGCTCATGGGCGGCTTTTGCACAGGCACCTCCCGCGCCAACACCGTCACGCCGGGGTCGGTCTCCTCATATTCGCGGCGCAGCTCTTCCTCCACCCGCCGCACGATCTCCAGCGCACGGGGCAGGCTATTCTGGGGCACCACAGCGACGCACTGGCATTCCCTGGGGATGGCGTTGTCCTTGTTGCCGCCGAAAATAGCCTGGATGCGCACGTCCATTTCCTCGGAAAGGGCGTAGAGCACCCGGCCCATAAGCTTGTTGGCGCAGCCCAGCTCCTGGTGGATCTCCATGCCGGAATGGCCGCCCAGAAGGCCTTTGACAAAGAGATGCAGACCCACCCCCTCAAAAGCTTCCCGCACATAGGCGCGGATCAGCTTGACCCGCAGCCCGCCGGCGCAGCTGGTGGTGACGACGCCGTCCTCCTCGGAATCCAGGTTCACCATCATGGAGGAGCGGATCAGGGAGCCGTCAAAATGGGCGGCGCCCACCAGGGCCGTTTCCTCCTGCACGGTGAAAAGGCATTCCATGGGCGGGCAGACGAGGGACTTATCGTCCAGCAGGGCCAGCATCATGGCCACAGCGGCGCCGTTATCCGCCCCCAAAGTTGTGCCGCGGGCGCGAAGAAGGCCGTCCTGTACATAGAGATCCAGAGGCTGGGAATCAAAATCATGTTCCACATCGGCGTTTTTTTCGCAGACCATATCCATATGGCCCTGAAAAAGCACGCCGGGCTTTCCCTCGCACCCGGGGGCGGCGGGACGGCGGATCAGGACATTGCACAGGCTGTCCCGAACACACTCCAGCCCACGGGCCCCGGCAAATTCCACCAGATAATCGCTGACCGCCTGTTCTTTTCCGGAAGAGCGGGGAATGCGGCTGATGTCCTCAAAAAAACGAAACATGGATTCCGGTTGGTAGCCCTTGACGATATATTCCATAAAAGCAGCTCCTTTTTTACAATATTTTTTATGACGCTGGAAACGCCGCGCCGCGGCGGATTAGTTTCCAGAGACAGACGAGATGTAGTCCTCATGCATAAAGGTGTCGGTAGAGTAGGCAAACAGCACCTGATCGTAATAGAGGGTGTCCAGATAGCGGATCTCCTCCTGGGTCGCGGTCTCTAAATCTACCAGCAGCACTTCTTCATAATGGCTGAGCAGGATGGGAAGCCAGGCCAGGGCGGTGTCGTCGGCAAAGACCAGAAGCTTTTGCGTATAGGGGCTTTCCTCCATGCGGATGCTGGTCATGGTGCCGCGCCGCCCAAAATACACCTCCATGGGCTCATCGGAAAAGAGCCGAGTCAGGTCGTAGAGGGAATCGAGGGTCACAGTGGCGCCGTTCAAAGTGGTACAGACCTGGTAGCGGCGGTTGTTGTTGTAATGAAACAGGGAGATGATATCCGGCTTTACCCGCGCCAAGGGGAACCGTTCCCCCAGGCTGCCGACGTAGTCGTGCCGGGCATATTGGATATCAAAATCCCCCAGGCTGCGCACCCGCAGCCCCATGCCGGAGGCGATGGCGGAATAGACAAAATACCCGCCCATGGCGGTGAGGTTATCTTCGGTGCGGTAATAGAGGTAGCGGTTGTTGTTGTTCAGCAGCGTCCCGTAAACGTCGACGGCGGAGACCTTGCCGCCCAGAGCCTGATAGACGGATTCGATCACCCCTTTTTGGTTGATGACGCAATCCAAAGAGAACTCCGGCAGGTCGTCCTGGCGGATGGCCGCCACTGTGGGGATCAGGGCAAAATATACCGGGATCCGGCTGTTGGTGGCGGCAAAATGCGAGATCCCCTCGATGTTGGCTTCCAGAGCCGGGGCCGAAGCTTCGGGAATGTTGGGCAGGATGCTGTCCTTGCTGATAAAGCAGCCGTCGGCCTGCCTTTCGCCGGAGAACAGACGGGTATCCCAGGCCAGCTGCCGAAGCTGGCGGCAGAAGGGAAGGGCCTGGGAAAAGCTTTTTTCCGCCAAAGCGGCGGTTTGGCCGGAGAGCAGCTCCGCCCCGCCGCCCAAAGAAGAAAGATCCGCCCGCAGGGCGGTGGCGGCCATACCGGCCAGCATCAGCACCAAAAAGATCACGGCGCTGATCCGTTTTCCAATCATCGGTCGTCCCTCCTTCTTATGCGGGCAAAATAAAGGCCAGAGTCAAAATAAGCAGGGCCACGTTAAAGACCACAGAACACGCGGCGGCGAGATGGGGATGCCTTTTGGAACACCAATCCGCAACCGTATGGGCGGCGCTGGTGGAAAGCAGCAGCGCCAGCAGCAGCACGACGCCGCGGGAGGCAAGGGAATACAAGGCGCTGTCGTTGAAAACAGGAAGGGATCCCATGCCGAACATCGAGGTAAAATAGAACCAGCTCTCCGAGACGGAACGCCCGCTGAAGATCACAAAAGAAAGCAGCACCACGGCAAAGGTGTAGACGCGGGTGAAAAACACCGGCAGACGGGAGAGCAGGCGGCCCCACCGGCCGCGCTCCAAAAAGATAAAAAGGGTAAAATACAACGCCCAGCAGATGTAATTGATGCGAAAGCCAAACCAGACGCCCCACAAGAGGGTCACCAGGGTGATGTTGAGCACCGAGGAGACGCCGCCTTGACGATCCGCCCCCAGAGGGGAATAGATATACTGCTTGTAAAATTCCGTTACAGAGCTGTTGAAACGCCCGACAAAATCGGTGATGCTGCGGGATTGGTAAGGGTAATAAAAGTTGCGGGGCAGCTCCAACTGATACATTTTGCCCAGGCCCCGGGCCATATCGCAGAAGCCGGAAAGGTTAAAATAAAGGCTGAGGGCCAGGGAGATGGTAAGCAGCCACACCGAGAGCATAGAATGGCCGGAGGGCTCGATCTCCTTGAGGGAAAGATACAGGCTGTCCAGGGACCGCCCCAGCAGCACCTGCTTTGCCAAACCCTGAATGAACAGCACCGCGCCGTCGCTGATGAGGGAGAGGGAATACTTTTCCTTCTTCAGCTGCTCCCGCAGCTGCCCATAACGCATGAGGGGCCCGGCCTGAAGTTTCCCGTAAAAAACATTGAGCAGGGCAAAGCGCAGGAGATCGTGCTCATAAATCTCGTCGCCGTTGTAGACGTCCACCAGGTAGCCCAGGGAGGTAAGGGTGTACACCGCGATGCCCAGGGGGACGGGGGTCCCCCACAGCTGGGAGAGCACCGAGGAGCCCAGAAACAAAAACGCGTTTTTTGTCACCACCATCACGCAGATGGCCCTGCGGATGCGGTTTTGGTCGTCATAGCGTTCCATCAGCCGGTACATGCCGTAATCCAGGCAGATGGAAGCCGCCATGAGCCACAAAAACTTGGGGTCGCTGAAAAAATAAAACAGCAGGGAGACCGCCGTCAGGACGGCCACCCGCCCCCTGGGGCCGGCCAGATAATATACCGCCAGGGAAAGCGGAAGAAAGAAAAAGATAAACGAGACGCTGGCAAAGCCCACGAAGGCCCCCCCTTTCTTCAAACAGGTTCAGGCGCAGGTCAAAACGGCAGCTGGCGGAGCAGGGAACGATATTCCTCCTCCGGGCAGCAGAGGTTTAAATAATCTAAAAGGTTTCCCGCGGAGAGGTAGAGGGGAAGCTCCAAACGCCGGAGCAGCTCCTCCCGCCGCAGGCGGCTGCCTTCGCCGCCATACAGCCCATCCTCCATCAGATCCGCCCGGGTCAGATGCATGGCGCCCTGGGCCTGGCCGGGGACGACGCCGGCTTTGGCCAGGCAGGCAAGCAGCACCTCGTCGGTCATGCCCTCTACGCCCAGGGTCCCCTCCTTGGAAGGGACGGCCTTGCGCCGCTCTTTTCCGGGGATTGGCGGGATATAGCAGTGCCAGATCTTTCCATCCGGCACAATGGATTTGATGTGGCGGCGGATCAGAAAACCCGCCGAGTCGGAATCGGTCATGACCACGATGCCGCAGGTCTGGGCAAAGCGGCGGATGAGGGCGGCCTTTTCCCGGTCTTTAAAAATGCGGAAGCCGCCGGTCTCCAGGATCACGGCGTCCAGCACTGAGGACAGGCGGATCCGGTCATAGCGCCCCTCCACGATGACCGCCTGGGTCAGCCGGATCATCGGCTTCCCCCTTCCTGGCGCAGGACGAACATGCGGGTAATGGTTTCCTGTAAAACGATGACAGGATCAGTGCGGCTGCTTTTCAGGCTGTAATCCGCCTGGGCAAGCAGCCCCAGAAACCGGCGCAGCATGGCCTTGGGAAACCGGTCGGCGTCCCGAAAGGCGTTGCGGATGCGAAATTCACGGCCCTTGTAGCGAAAATCCCCCGCGGCCTGGTCGGCGCTGCGCCCGGCTTCCCGGGCGGACTTTGCCCGGTAAAGATCGATAAAAGAAGCGGAGAGGGCGCCCAGGATGGCCACCGGCTCTTCCCGCATATCCAAAAGCTCTGTGAGCTTATCCATGGCGTTTTGATAGCTGCCGCGGATGATGAGCTTAGCCAGGTCAAATACGCTGGCGTCCAGCACCGCGATGCAGCACAGGTCGATATCCTCCCGGGTGATGGCGCGGCCGCCCGCCCAGGCGCAGAGCTTATCCACCTCGTTGCCGAGAGATTGCATATCGTCGGAGCAGCGCTGCGAAAGGTAACGGCAGACATCCGGGGCCATAGAGCAGCCGTTCTTTTCCGCCATAGCGGCAATATAACGCTCGGTCTCCCGCGGGGAACGGGCGTCCAGACGGGCCCAGCCGCCGTTCTTCTCCACCAGGGCAAGAAAGTTTTTGCAGCGCCCGGTGGGTTTGGCGGGAAAGAGCAGGTCGCTGTAAAGGAACAGGATCACAGAGGAATCCGGCGGGGAGGAGAGCAGCTCCTCCAGCTTTGCGTATTCCCGGGCGTCCAACTTATCCACTTCCAGGTCGTTGACCACAACGCAGCGGCGCTGGGCCATTAGGGGAAGGGCTTCGGCGCTGTCGGCAATCTCGTCCACGGTGGTGCTCCGTCCCTCCAGGACCGTTAGATTAAAGGGCTGGCTCGCTTTGGGCACCGCCTTATCCGCGATCCTTTTCTGATACAGCCGCTTTAAATAGCCCTGTTCCCCGAAAAGGAAATAGACGGGGAGCAGGTCGCTTTCTTTTAGATGTTTGAGCAGGTCGGATTCCGATGCGAAGACCACGATCCCCACTTCCTTCCAGAGACGGTTTTTGTCAGCCCGGCGCAAGGCGCCCGTCCCGTCCGCGAAAAGCGGCGGGCTCCCAGCTTTCCACAACAAGGGAGGCGGCGCTGCCCACCGGCGCGCCGTCGCCGTAAAGAACGCCGGGGCTGAGGACATAGCGGGCGGAAAGATCCCCCTGGGGGCGCTTTTTCACCACCAGAAGATCCACCGGGAAGACTGTATCCTCCAGTATAACACAATTGTCCGGTAAAATCAGCGTTTTTGTTCCGCCCAAATCCAGCAGTACGGCGCCGCCCTCCATTACCCGCACCCGGGAGCCGTCGTAGAGGATGATCTGGCAGGGGTCTGGCGGCGGGGCGTCCGCGGAGTTTTCCCCCTGCGCCTTGAGGAGGATATCCGGGGGATACTGCGTGAGCAGGCGGTTTAAAGCGGGGCCGTCCCGGGCGGAAGAGGGCAGGCGGATGAGAAGATCCAGCTTTTGCACGCCCCGCCGCCGCAGGGTATCCGCTACGATTTCTGGATCGGCCAGCTCTCCGGCGACGACGGCGTGGCCGCGGCAGACGGCGGTCACCGTGATCTCATTCCCGCTGCCGAGAAAATCCAGGAAGACCACGTCCCGGGTGATCCAAAGCCAGGAAAAATAGCCCAGCGAAAGGGAGATCAGGGAGAGAGAAACAAAAGCTGCGGCCATGCGGCGGCCGGGACGGAGCAAAACCGGCAGGCCCAGCGGTACAAGCCCCGCCGCCCACAGGGCAAGATATCCGGAGGAGACCGGCAGGGAAGCGCCGGGCAGCGAAGCGGCGGCGCGGGCGATCCCGGCCAGGGCACTTTGAAAAATTCCGGTGAAAAACGCAAGGCCCCGGCAAAAGGGTTCCAGCGCCGGAAAAGCGGCGGTAAGGACCGTGAGAAGGGAACCGCCCACGGCGAGAGGGGCCAAAGGCGCCGCCAGCAGGTTGGCGGCCGGGGCCGCCAAAGAGACCTCCCCGAAGGCGAGGGCGCTGATGGGAAAGGTAAAAAGATAGGCGCACAGGGAAGCGGAAAGGGCCCCGGCGGCAAAGCGCACAGCCTTTTGAAAGGGCAGGGCGGCCAGCGCCCCGGCCAGCGCCTTTTGCAGCAGAGGGGCGGCGGTGAGCAGGCCCAGCACCGCCGCTGCCGAGAGCCACAGCCCTACGCCCGCTGCGGCAAAGGGGTTCCACACGCATACCATCAGGACGGCAAAGCCCAGGGAGTTGAGGGGATCCGCTTCCTGCCCCAGCATTTCTCCGCACAGGCAGAGAAGGATCATCCACCCGGCCCGCAGCACGCTGACGCCGGAGCCCATGAACAGCATAGCCGCCAGCACCAGGACCATAGAAACGGCGGCGGAAGCCCTTCTGGAAAGCCAGCGCCGCAAAAGGGCGCAGACCGCCCCCGCCACACAGGAAAGATGCATGCCGGAAACCACCAGCAGATGGGAAAGCCCCGCCGTGCGAAAATCCGCAACCAGGCCCTCTTCCAAAAGATCCTGCCTGCCCAGGGCCATGGCGGCGGTCATACCGCCCTGATAACGGGGCAGAAAACGCTGGATGCGCTGGGCTATGCCCTCCCGCCACAGCTGAAGGCGCTGGAGGATGGTAAAACTCTGCGGCGCCGAAACGCGGACATCCCGCGCCGGGGATCCCGCGAGAAACAGCCGCCGGGAGCGGGCATAAGCCCGGTTGGCGTAGCCGCCCTCGGAGGAGGCGTCCCGCAGGGTAAAGGAGCCCTCGACCCGGTCGAATAGGGAGAGGCCTTCCTCGCTGTAAAAGGACGCCCGGAACCGCACCTGAAGCGGTTCGCCGTTTACCGTATCGGTGAGGATGACGGCGGAGCGGCCGGAGAGCAGCTCCTCCACCCTCCCGCAGATCATGGCCTTTTGTCCGGCAAGCTCCTTTGCCGGAGAGAGAAACAGAAGCAGGGCGGCGGCACAGGCCAAAGCGGAACAGCCCGCAGAGAGGGCGGAAAGCCGGGCCGCCGGCCATCGGCCCCTCGCCTTCATCCCAACAAAGGATAGGAGCCCCGCCGCGCCCACGGCCAGGCACAGCCACAGATCCCCACAAATGCAAACCGCCGCCGCAATAAGATACGAGCATCCTATCACAAGCAGCGGTCGTTTCATATCGTTCCCTCCCGCGCCCGGCGGTCTCCGGGCGTCAAAGGCTGTTATTCTTTGACAAAAACAGGCAGGGGAGCCAGAAAAATAATGTCGTCGCGGTTGGCGGCGTCCCCTTCGGCCAGTACGGCCGCCCGGCCGACGATGTTGCCTCCGGCCTTGTGGACCAGGGCCTCCATGGCGTTGAGGGATTCTCCGGTGCTGATGACGTCGTCCACCACCAGGACCCGTTTGCCCCGCAGGTATTCCATGTCGTGGGCGTCCAGATAAAGGGTCTGCAGGTTGGCGGTGGTGATGGATTTCACATCGACCGCCACGGGGTTGTACATATACAGCTTGGCGCTTTTGCGGGCCAGGATGTATTTTTTTCCGGATTGCCGGGACATTTCATAGGCCAGAGGGATGCCTTTGGATTCTGCGGTCAACAGCACGTCGTGCTCCGGCGCCAGGCGGTTCAGCTCCGAGGCGCAGGCGACGGTCAGTTCCACATCGGAAAACATGATGAAAGCGGCGATGGAGACCTTATCGTTAATGGGGCAGATGGGCAGATCCCGTTTGAGACCGGCCACGGAAAGCTCATAGGTGTTTTGCATGGGGAAAGCTCCTCTCTTCTTTACGGCGATTTGGGAAAAGGCCCCGTCCGGGGCGGCTGCTAACCGGGAGGCCAGGCGAGGCTGCGGCCCGCCAGCACATGAAAATGCAGATGGCCCACCGTCTGTCCGCCGTCTTCCCCGCAGTTGTTGACGATGCGGTAGCCTTTGGAAAGGCCCAATTCGGCGGCTATTTTGGCGATGACGGCATAAACGTGCGCCACGATCCCGGCGTTTTCCTCGTTGAGGTCGTCGGCGCATTTGATATGGGTTTTGGGGATCACCAGAAAATGGACGGGGGCTTGAGGGTCGATGTCGTAAAAAGCCAGGACCCTGTCGTCCTCATAGATCTTGTTGGAGGGGATTTCCCCCGCCGCGATCTTACAAAACAGACAATCCATTCGTTACACCTCCTGTATCAAGATTTGCGCGGATGCAAAGACAAATGACGCCGCGGGGCTTAGCCGGAGTAACGGGCGTGAAGCTCCCCGTCGTCCAAAAAGCGCTCTTCCAGCGCCCGGATCTCCGGAAGGCCGACCAGGTCGGTAAACTGCTGGAATTGATAGGATTCCGCCAGCAGCTCTTCCCCCTGGTCGTGGAGGATCATGGTGTAGGCTTTTTCCAGCATGCCCGCCACGGCAAAAAGGGACGCTACAGGCACGCTGACCCGGGCGGCGCCCCATTCCTCCAGGGTTTTCAGGGGAATGGTGGGGGTTTTGCCGCCGTAGAGCATATTGATGCTCACGGGGGCGTCGATGGACTGGATGACCCGTTTGACGTCGTCCGCCTTGGCGGGGGCCTCCACAAAAATGAGATCCGCCCCGGCTTTGGCAAAGGCGTTTCCGCGGAGGATGGCCTCCTCCACACCGGCCACGGCAATGGCGTCGGTGCGGGCGTTGATGACAAAATCCGGGTCGCTTCGCGCGGCTGCGGCGGCTTCGATCTTTTTGACCGCTTCGCCCAGCGGGACGATCTGCTTGCCGTTCATGTGGCCGCAGCGCTTGGGGAAAAACTGATCTTCCAGGTTGATGCCTGCGGCGCCTGCGGCTTCAAACTCCCGCACGGCGTAGTAGAGGTTCACCGCGTTGCCAAAGCCCGTGTCGCCGTCCGCCATAACGGGGATGCTGACGGCGGAGCAGATGTTTCGCGTCAGCTCCACCATTTGGGTCTTGGTGAGAATGGCGACGTCGGGAAGGCCGAGATAGCTGGCCGCCAGGCCGTAGCCGGAGGCCTGGATGGCCTTGGCGCCGCAGCGCTCCGCAATTTTGGCGCTGAGCGCGTCGTAGACGCCGGGCATCAGCAAAAGTTCCGGGTCACGGATGTATTTTTTCAGCAGGGTCGTTTTTCGCAAAGAAAATTCGCCTCTTTTCTCGCCATGCGGTCAAAATAAAATACCATATCTATTGTACTGTCATTCCCTTTGGGATGCAAGGTTTTTTTGCGGCGTCAAGCCGTCTGAAAAAGGGCAGCCCTTCGCAGGGTGTGAAAAAGGGCCGCCGGAGAAAAAACAAAAAAGCAACCGCATTGGAAAGCGGAAAAATGCAATTTGTCAACTGCCGGTTGACAAATTGCAGAGCGAAATTGGTGGCGTGCCGCCCCAAAATATGCTATGCTTTTCCCAGATCAAAAGGACGGCCGGAAGAAGGGCCGCCCGCAGAACAAACGAAAGGGGATTGGGTCATGATCCTGTCAGAAAAAATCGCCTCCCTGCGCAAAAAAGCGGGTTGGCCCCAGGAAGAGCTGGCGGTTAAGCTGGGGGTATCCAGACAGTCGGTGAGCAAATGGGAGTCCGGTTCCTCAGTGCCGGATCTGGATAAGATCCTGCGGATGAGCGAGCTTTTCGGCGTCAGCGCGGATTATCTGCTGAAGGATGAGCTGGAAGACGCCGTTCCTGCTTTTGCCGGGGAAGAGGAATATCCGGAAACCCGCAGCGTTTCACCGGAGGAGGCGGACAGCTTTTTGGAAATGTGCACGCGGCTGGCCCGGCGTACGGCCACGGCGGTGGCGGTGCTCATCTGTTCTCCCATCGCCCTGATCCTGCTGGCGGGCATGGCGGAGGCCGGACGGGTACAGGAGGATCTGGCCGGCGGCCTTGGGACGGTGATCCTGCTGCTTTTGGCGGGGGCGGCGGTAGCGGTGCTGATCCTCGACGGGATGAAGGCGGACCGCTACGAATATTTGGAAAAGGAAGAATTTACCCTTCAATATGGAGTGAAGGGGATCGCGGAAAAGCGCCGCCAGGAATTTGAAAAGACCAACCGCGTCTGTACGGCGGCGGGTACGGTCATCTGCATCCTCAGCGTGGTGCCGCTGCTGCTGGCGGGGGCCTTTGGCCTGGGGGATCTGGCCTGCATTGCCTGTACCGGGATCCTGCTGCTTCTGGTGGCTGCCGGGGTGTGGCTGTTTGTCTGGGCTGGCACGATCTACGGCGGCTGCCAAAAGCTGCTGCAGGAGGGGGATTATACAAAAGAGCGCAAACAGAAAAAGAAAAAGCGCTCCGCCCTGGTTGGCGTTTATTGGTGCGTCGTCACCGCCGTTTACCTGGCGGTGAGCCTTCCCAGCGGCTCCTGGGAAAGCGGCTGGATCATCTGGCCCTGCGCGGGGCTGCTTTTTGCGGCGCTGTGGGGCGTGCTGGACGCGCTGGAAAGCCGAAAAAAGGATCGGACCTAAAAAAGCGGACGCAAAAGCGGCGCTGCCTTCCAAAAGGCGGCGCCGCTTTACTTTTTGGGGGAAGGCCCGGGATCAAAAGGGGATTACTGGGCCTTGCGGGGGCCGTCGGGGTTGTCCGGGCGGCTCATCAGATAAAGCACGGTGCGCATGGTGTGCACCGGATCCTCCCCGGAGGTGGCGCGCACCGAGAGATAGGGCTTTGCGCTGGCGTTGATGGAGACCCTGTTTTTGAGGGCTGCGGAAACGCGGCTCACCTTTTCCAGATCCAAAGCGGTGGGATAAAAGAGGATCTGGTCATTTTTCTGAGAGATCTCATAAATGCCCAAAGAGGCGGCGATGCCCCGCAGAAGAGCCACATCGATAAGGCCTTTTACCGCTTCCGGCGGTTCTCCAAAGCGGTCGATAAGCTCGTCGGTCACGTCCCAGGAATCCTCCTCGGTCTGGATGGTAGCGATCTTTTTGTACACTTCGATGCGCTGGGAAAGGTTCTCGATGTAATCCTCCGGGATGTGGGCGCCGATGCGGATATCCACCAGGCATTCGGCAGAGGACACGGTGGTCTCGCCGCGCTGCTCCGCCACGGCCTCCGAAAGGAGCTTGAGATACATTTCGTACCCCACCGCCTCCATATGGCCGTGCTGGCTGGTGCCCAGCACGTTGCCCGCGCCGCGGATCTCCAGATCCCGCATGGCGATGCGGAAACCGGAACCAAAGTTGGTGAACTCCCGGATGGCGGCCAGGCGCTTGGTGGCGATATCGGTGAGGGCTTTGCCGGGACGGAAGGTAAAGTAGGCGAAGGCCCGCCGGCTGGAGCGCCCCACCCGCCCCCGGATCTGGTACAGCTGGGAAAGGCCCAGGCGGTCGGCGTCTTCGATGATGAGGGTGTTGCAGTTGGAAACATCCACGCCGGTCTCGATGATGGTGGTGCACACCAGCACGTCGATCTCGCGATCCATCAGCTGCTGCCACACCTCCGAAAGCTGCTCCTCGCTCATTTTTCCGTGGGCGGTGACGATCCGGGCGTCGGGAAGCATCTTTTGCAGGTGGTAGGCGCAGCTGTCGATGGATTCCACCCGGTTGTGCAGGTAAAACACCTGCCCGCCCCGGCGCAGCTCCCGCCGGATGGCCTCCAGCAGGACGCCGTCGTCGTGTTCGATGACATAGGTCTGCACGGGGTGGCGGTCCCCCGGGGCCTCTTCGATGGTGGACATGTCGCGGATGCCGCTCATGGCCATATTGAGGGTGCGGGGGATCGGGGTGGCGGAGAGGGTAAGCACGTCCACTGAACTGCGGAATTCCTTAAACTTTTCCTTGTGGGCCACGCCGAAGCGCTGTTCCTCATCGATGATGCAAAGGCCCAGATCCTTAAATTGGACGTCCTTTTGCAGCAGGCGGTGGGTGCCGATGACGATGTCGATCTCGCCCCGGCGCAGCTTTCGCAGAATGGCCTCCTGCTGCTTGGGGGAGCGGAAACGGGAAAGCAGCTCCACAGAGACGGGAAAGCCCTGCAAGCGGTTTAAAAAGGTTTGGTAATGCTGCCAGGCCAGGATGGTGGTGGGCACCAGCACGGCGCACTGCTTGCCCTCCATGACGCATTTGAAGGCGCCGCGCAGGGCTACCTCCGTCTTGCCAAAGCCCACGTCGCCGCACAAGAGGCGGTCCATGGGCCGGTCGGATTCCATATCCGCCTTCATTTCGGCGATGCAGCGCAGCTGGTCGTCGGTCTCCTGATAGGGGAAGCGCTCCTCAAACTCTTTCTGCCATTCGGTATCGGCGGAGAAGGCGTAGCCCTTTACCTTCATGCGCTCGGCGTACAGGCGGATGAGATCCTGCGCCATTTCCTCCACCGCTTTTTTGACCCGTTGACGGGTCTTCTGCCATTCCACAGAGTTGAGGCGGCTGAGCTTTACGGTGCTGTCGTCCCGGGCACCGATGTATTTGGAGACCAGATCCAGCTGCGTCACCGGCACAAAAAGCGCGTCGGTGCCCGCGTAGCGGATCTGGATATAATCCTTGGTAACGCCGTGGATCTCCCGCTTGATGATCCCCTGAAAGACGCCGATGCCGTGGGCGGCATGCACCACCAGGTCGCCGGGAGAAAGATCGGAAAGGCTGCGGATCTCTTCGCCAGCCTTTTTCTTTTTGCGGCGGGGCGTTTTGCGTTCCGCCGTTTTCAGATAGGTGATGAGGGCAAATTTTTCCTCCGGCAGCTCCAGCCCGCCGGAGAGGGAGCCTGCCAGGACATAGACCACCCCCGGCACCAGGGTCTTGACGTCGCCGGTGCGGATGGCCCGAAGCCCTCCGTCGTCCAAATCGTCGGCCAGGGTGTCGGCGGCCTTTTCCGTACCGGCCAGCACGGCGCAGCAGTAGCCGCCGTGGAAATAACCGGCCAGATCCTCCTGAAGCAGGTTCAGCTCCCCGGTCCAGGAAGAGAGGCCCACGGCGTTTACCGGGATCAGATCGGCCAGGGCCAGCTCCGGCAGGGAGCGGGTGAAGCTGTCCAGCAGCAGGCAGGGGCCTTTCCCCGCCCTGGCGAGCAGGGCGGGGAAATCCAGGGTATAGACGCTGCAGTCCTTAAACAGGATGCCCTCCTCCATCATAAGGGAGACGTCCCCATAAAACTGCATCAGCACATTTTTGGCGGTCTCCTTGGCGGAGACCGCTTCGCACAGGACGGAGGCCCCGTCGGGAAAATAGTCAAACAAGGTGGCGGGCTCGTCATAGATCAGGGGCAGGTATTTATCCACGCTCTGCAGGGAAAGGCCGTTTTCCAGCTTTTCCATATCGGCGAGCAGATGCTCCTTGGCCAAAACGCCCTGCTTTCCCCGCAGGTTGTCGTGGGCGCGGCCCAGACGCTTGACCAGCCAGGCCGCGGAGGGATAAAGCACCTCCCGGGCGGGGGCGATCTGGGCGGATTTTACCGTGTCGGTGCGCCGCTGGGTGTCCGGGTCAAAAACAGAGATCGTATCGATCTCATCGCCCCAGAACTCCACGCGAAAGGGTACGGCGCTCTGGGAGGGGAAAAAGTCCAGAATGCCCCCGCGCACGGAGAACTGGCATTTGCCGTCTACCTGATCCCGGCGTTCATAGCCGCTTTTTAAAAGGCGTTCCTCCAGCTCCTCCAGGCGGTATTCTTTGCCCGCCTCCAGCGCAAAGGTGTTTTCCCGAAGCACGGCGGGGGGGATGGCGTACTGGAGGGCGGCTTCCACGCTGGCCACGGCGATCCGGCATTTTCCCTGGGCCAACCGGCTGAGCACATCCAGGCGGGCCTGCTCGTATTCGCGGGAAGCCCCTTCAACCTCTCGAAAGGTGAGGTCGCGGGAAGGGTACAGCAGGGCGGCGCCTTCGCCCAGCAGAGCGCAGAGATCCTCCGCCATACGGGTACCGGCGGCTTCGTCCGGGGTGATGACGAGCAGCGGGAAACGCTGCGCCAGCGCGGAGAGGACGACGGCCTTGTGGGTATTGGAGAGGCCTGTCACGGCGACGGGGCCCCGGCCCGCTTCCAGCCCTGCGAGCGCCCGGCGGTACCATTCGGTCTGACGGATGACGGATTCGATCATGACGGTTCCCCCTTTTGGGCAGCTGCCCGGCGTTTTACGAATTGTAGCGGTTCATGGCTTCGTCGATCTTTCCGCCGACCACAAGCTTTACGATATCTATGGTATGTTCCAGCGCGCCGTCCAATGCTTTGCGCTCCCCGTCGGAAAAGCGGCTTGTGACCCAGTCCGCCAGGTTGTAATCCGGATGGGGCTTTGCCCCCACGCCGATCTTTACCCGGGGGAAAGAATCCTCCCCCGCAAGGTAGATGATGTTCTTCATGCCGTTGTGGCCGCCGTCGGAGCCCCGGCGCCGGATGCGCAGGCGGCCGGGATCCAGGGAGATGTCGTCGTAGAGGATGAGCACCCGTTCCGCGGGGATCTTGTAAAAGCTCATGGCCTCGGTCACCGCCTGGCCAGAGAGGTTCATAAAGGTGGCGGGCTTTAAAAACAGCACCCGCCGCCCTTCGATGACCGCCTCGCCGCATAAGGATTTGAACTTAAGGCGATCCACCCGGATCCCCAGGGCGGCGGCAATACGGTCCACCGCCAGGAACCCGGCGTTGTGCCGGGTGCTTTCATATTCTTTCCCGGGGTTCCCCAGGCCTGCCACGATGAATTCCACCGGCCCGGAGGGCTGGGGGTTTTTGGCGGCAAAGAGCTTGTCAAAAATATCCATAATGATCTCTCTCCGATCTCGCAGGGGGCATGTCCCCCAAAAAAATTGAACGGCCGCAGCCGGTGCGCGCGAAAGGCCAAACGGCCAAAAGCCCCGTGGGGCGCGCCCCACGGGGTGTGGAAAACAATGGCTCAGACAAACAGCGGGGAAACGGGCTTGTCGGTGTAGATGCGCTCGATGGCCTCGGCGAACACCGGCCCCACGGGGACGGTGGTGATCTTGCCGATTTTTTTCGATTCGGGCAGGGGGATGGTATCTAGCAGGACCAGCTCCTTGATGACGCTGTTCTCCAGGTGGGAGAGGGCGGGGCCCGAGAGCACGCCGTGGGTGGCGCAGGCGTATACCTCCGCCGCGCCGCCCAGCTCCATCAGGGCCCGGGCGCCGTTGCACAGGGTGCCCGCCGTGTCGATCAGGTCGTCTACGATGATGACCTTTTTCCCCGCTACGTCGCCGATGATGTTCATCACTTCGCAGGCGTTGGCTTTGGGGCGGCGCTTATCGATGATGGCCAGGGGGGCGTCGATGCGCTCGGCAAATTTGCGGGCGCGGTTGACAGAGCCGAGATCCGGAGAAACGACGACGATCTCGGAAAGGCAGCCCTTGAACTTTTCTTCAAAGAAAGGGGCCATAATGGGCACCCCCAGCAGATGATCCACGGGGATGTCGAAAAAGCCCTGGATCTGCGGCGCGTGCAGATCCATGGTGAGCACGCGGTCCGCGCCGGAGACGGTGATCAGATCTGCCACCAGCTTTGCGGAGATGGGGTCGCGGGCCTTGGCCTTGCGATCCTGCCGGGCATAACCCAGATAAGGGATCACGGCGGTGATGCGACCGGCGCTGGCGCGTTTGAAAGCGTCGATGAGGATAAGCAGCTCCATCAGGTTGTCGTTGACCGGCGGGCAGGTGGACTGTACCACGAACACGTCGGAGCCGCGCACGGATTCCTGGATGGAGACGGCGATCTCCCCGTCGGAAAAACGGGTCACTTCACATTTGCCCATGGGGACGCCCAGCGCCCGGGCGATGTGATCCGCCACGGTGGGGCAGCCGTTGGCGGCGAAAATTTTAATATCCTTGCCGTGCAGATTCATGAAAAAAACTCCCTTGCAGCGTTTTATGGTTCTTTGTCGTTTTGCCCTGGCGCCGGTTTTTTGTGGCTGGCGCCGGGGGTCACTCCTTGGGCGCCAGGCGGGCCCGGCGCTGCCGCGCCCAGTCCGGCCGGTTGAGCTGCCGCGCCCGGGCGATGGCCAGAGCGTCGGCGGGGACGTCCTCGGTAATGGTGGAGCCGGCGGCGATCAGGCAGCCGTCCCCGATGGTAACCGGCGCGATGAGGTTGGCGTTGCAGCCAATGAACACGTCGTCGCCGATGACGGTGCGATATTTATGAAACCCGTCGTAGTTGACCGTGACGGTGCCGCAGCCAAAATTTACCCGGGCCCCTACGTCGCTGTCGCCCACATAGGTCAGATGGGCCACGGCGGTCTTTTCCCCCACGGTGGAGTTCTTGATCTCCACAAAATTGCCCACTTTGGCGCCGTCCAGAAGGCAGCTGTTCGGGCGGACATGGGAAAACGGGCCCAGCTTTACCCGCGCCCCCAGTTTTGAAAATTCGATCTGGGAGGCGTTGACGATGCAGCCGTCCCCCAGGACGGACTGCTCCAGCATGGTGTTGGGGCCGATGACGCAGCCGGAGCCGATGACGCAGCCGGGCTTAATGACCGTGCCGGGCAGGATGACGGTATCCGGGCCGATGACAGCGTCGGCGGCGATGATGACGCCGTCGGAGACCAAGATCTCCACGCCGTTTTGCAGGTGCTTTTGCAGCACCCGGCGGCGGGCCGCTTCGTTGAGGGCCAAAAGCCCCGCGCGGTCGTTGGCCCCGCGGATCACGTCGGCGTCGGGGGATCGCCAGCCCGCCACGGAAAGCCCCTGGGAGACGGCCCAACCCACGGTATCGGTGAGGTAATACTCCCCCTGGGCGTTGGCCGGGGCAAGATGGGAGAGGGCCTCCAGCAAAAAGCCGGTGCGGAACCAATAGGCGCCGGAATTGACTTCGCGGATGGCAGCTTCATCCTCGCTGGCGTCGGCCTGCTCCACAATGGCCGTTACCCGGCCCTCGCTGTCCCGCAGGATGCGCCCGTACCCCGTGGGGTCCTCCAGGCTGGCTGTGATCAGAGTGACGGCGGCGTCACAGGAGCGGTGCAGCTTCAAAGAGGCGGCGATGGCCTCGGGGCTGATGAAGGGCGCGTCGCCGCAGAGCACCAGACAGTCATCGTCCCGCCGCCGCTCCAAAAAGGCGCGGGCCTGCGTCACGGCGTGGCCGGTGCCCAGGCGTTTTTCCTGCAGCACGGTTTCGCATTCCGGAAGGGCGGCCTGCACCAGGCCGGCCCCGGCGCCGCAGACGGCGCACAGCTCCCGGATCCCGGCGGCGGAAAGGGCGTCCGCCACCCAGCGCGCCATGGGGCGGAAGAGCACCTCGCACAAAACTTTCGGCTTTTGGGATTTCATGCGTTTGCCGTCTCCGGCGGCGAGGATCACAGCGCAGACGTTTTGCAAAATGCAACACCCTTCCGTTTTTGTTGTAAAATGGGCGGCGCCCGGCGGCAAAAGCCCCGTGGAGGGCGAGACGCAGAGGGGGCCGATCCGCCCGGGCGGTAGCCAATCACTCCATATTATTGCAATTTTCATGAGTATTTGCAAGGGATTCCGGGAACTTTTCAGTAAATGTACAGAAATTCGCTTGAGCGGTATTTTTTTTGTCAAATATATAGCAAAACAGCGGCGGGTCTGATATAATATTTCCGTGCCTACTGCCTTTATTTGGAGATAGGCTTTATGTCCGCGTGGGCAAAGCGGCTTTTTTTGGGCCCTGCCCGGCGGTGTGACTGCAAAAATAATTTAGGAGGTAATTCCAATGAGCAAGAAATTTGTTTACCTGTTCAGCGAGGGAAACGGCTCCATGAGAGAGCTGCTCGGCGGCAAAGGCGCGAACCTTGCGGAAATGACCAACCTCGGTCTTCCCGTTCCCCAGGGTTTCACCATCACCACCGAAGCCTGCACCCAGTACTATGAGGACGGCCGCAAGATCAACGATTCCATTCAGGCTGAGATCATGAATAATGTAGCCAAGATGGAAGAGATCACCGGCAAAAAGTTCGGCGATATCGAGAACCCGCTTCTCGTTTCCGTCCGTTCCGGCGCCCGCGCTTCCATGCCCGGCATGATGGACACCATCCTGAACCTGGGCCTGAACGAGCAGGTGGTCGAAGTTATGGCCAAAAAATCCGGCAACCCCCGCTGGGCTTATGACTGCTACAGAAGATTTATCCAGATGTATTCCGACGTCGTTATGGAAGTCGGCAAGAAATTCTTCGAGCAGCTCATCGATAAGATGAAAGCGGAAAAAGGCGTTTCTCAGGACGTAGAGCTCACCGCTGACGACCTGAAAGAGCTGGCTACCCAGTTCAAAGCCGAATACAAATCCAAAATCGGCGAGGAATTCCCCACCGATCCCAAAGAGCAGCTGATGGGCGCCATCAAAGCCGTATTCCGCTCCTGGGATAACCCCCGCGCCAACGTTTACCGCCGCGACAACGATATCCCCTATTCCTGGGGTACCGCTGTCAACGTGCAGATGATGGCTTTCGGCAACATGGGCGATACCTCCGGTACCGGCGTTGCCTTTACCCGTAACCCCGCCACCGGCGAAAAGAAACTCTTCGGTGAGTTCCTGATGAACGCCCAGGGCGAGGACGTCGTAGCCGGCGTGCGCACCCCCCAGCCCATTGCTCAGCTGGAAGAAGTTATGCCCGCTGTTTACAAACAGTTTGTCGAGATCTGCTACACCCTGGAGAACCATTACCGCGATATGCAGGATATGGAGTTCACCATCGAGGACAAAAAACTCTACATGCTGCAGACCCGTAACGGCAAGCGCACCGCTTCCGCCGCTTTGAAGATCGCCTGCGACCTGGTGGACGAGGGCATGATCAGCGACAAAGAGGCCGTTCTGATGATTGATCCCAGAACCCTGGACGCCCTGCTGCACCCGCAGTTTGACTCCGCGGCTCTGAAAAAAGCCCAGCCCGTGGGCAAAGCCCTGGCCGCCTCTCCCGGCGCTGCCTGCGGCCGCATCGTCTTCACCGCTGAGGACGCCAAAGAGTGGGCTGCCAAAGGCGAAAAGGTCGTCCTGGTCCGTCTGGAGACTTCTCCTGAGGACATCGAGGGCATGAAGGCCGCTCAGGGTATCCTGACTGTCCGTGGCGGTATGACCTCTCACGCCGCCGTTGTGGCCCGCGGCATGGGCACCTGCTGCGTGTCCGGCTGCTCCGCCATCAACATGGACGAGGAGAACAAGAAGTTCGAGCTGGCTGGCAAGACCTACCACGAGGGCGACTATATCTCCATCAACGGCTCCACCGGCAACATCTATGACGGCATCATCCCCACCGTGGACGCTTCCATCGGCGGAGAGTTTGGCCGCGTCATGGAATGGACCGACAAATACCGTCAGATGCAGGTTCGCACCAACGCCGACACCCCTGCCGACGCCAAGAAGGCCAAGAGCCTGGGCGCCGAGGGCATTGGCCTGTGCCGTACCGAGCACATGTTCTTCAACGAGGACAGAATCCCCGCCATCCGCGAGATGATCTGCTCCGATACTGTGGAACAGAGAAAGAAAGCGCTGTCTGTCCTGGAGCCCATGCAGCAGGGCGACTTCGAGGCCCTGTACGAGGCCATGGAAGGCTGCCCTGTCACCATCCGCTTCCTGGATCCGCCTCTGCATGAGTTCGTCCCCACTGAGGAGAAGGACATCGAGTCTCTGGCCAAAGCCATGGGCAAAACCGTTGCGGACATCAAGGCCATCATCGCCTCCCTGCACGAGTTCAACCCCATGATGGGCCATCGTGGCTGCCGTCTGGCTGTCACCTATCCGGAGATCGCTGAGATGCAGACCAAGGCTGTGATCAAAGCGGCTCTGAATGTTCAGAAAAAACACCCCGACTGGAAAGTCGTTCCCGAGATCATGATCCCCCTGGTTGGCGAGATCAAAGAGCTGGCTTATGTCAAGAAGGTGGTCACCGAGACCGCTGACGCCGAGATCAAAGCGGCCGGTTCCGACCTGCACTACAAAGTCGGCACCATGATCGAGATCCCCCGCGCGGCCCTGACCGCTGACGAGATCGCCAAGGAGGCCGAGTTCTTCTCCTTCGGCACCAACGATCTGACTCAGATGACCTTCGGCTTCAGCCGTGATGACGCCGGCAAGTTCCTGGACGCCTATTACGACAAGAAGATCTATGAGAACGATCCCTTTGCGAAGCTGGATCAGACCGGCGTCGGCAAACTGGTGGAAATGGCTGCCAAGCTCGGCAAATCCACCCGCCCCGACATCAAGCTGGGCATCTGCGGCGAGCACGGCGGCGACCCGTCCTCTGTGGAGTTCTGCCACAAGGCTGGCCTGACCTACGTCTCCTGCTCTCCCTTCCGCGTGCCGATCGCGAAGCTGGCTGCCGCTCAGGCTGCCATCAGAACCCCCAGAAACTAAAAAAGTTTACGGCCCCGCGCCAGCTTAGCGGGAACGGGGCCGCCGCTTTTTATGGCAAAGCAAGACGCGCCGTCCCCCGGGACGGCGCGTCTGTTTTTTTGCCTGCCCGGCAAAAAGCCCAAGGAGCAAAGCGCCATACAATAGGCCATTCCAAAGGGACGCCCTGTCAGAGGATACAGTTTTTCCGGCGAAATTTGGCAAATTATCTGCTTCCCCGCCCCTGGGGGGCTGTGCTATAATAACCGCGACGCAGTTATTATACTTGATTTTTATGGCCGCCCTACGGGCATGGCCAATGATCCCATTTGTGCTTCGCGCTCATGGTATCATAACCGCAACGCAGTTATGATACCCGATTTATATGGCCGACCTGCGGGCGAGGGCAGAAGCGGCGGCTGTGCTTTGCGGAATATGATCACGACAGATAAAATTTGCCTTGCCGTGGGAAGGAAAGGCGGCCGCGGCCGCCGGGGAAGAGGACAGATGGAGAAAAAACCGCTGGATTTGACAAACGAAACGGTTTCGCCGGTGAAGACGGTGCTGCTGCTGGCGTGGCCGGTGTTTTTAGAGCAGGTGCTGCTGACCATGGTGCAGTATGTGGATACGGCCATGGTGGGGTCCCTGGGTGCCTGGGCTACGGCCGCCGTGGCCATCAACCAGCCGCCGGTCAACCTCATCAACAACCTGATCCTGGCCCTGAGCATCGGCTTTACCGCCCTGATCGCCCGATCCCTGGGCGCGGGGGACGAGGCCGCGGCCAAAAAGCTGGTGCGCTGCGCCGTCAGTGTCTCGGTGGCGGTGGGGATCCCCCTGTCCCTGCTGTGCATGGCCCTAAGCCGCCAGATCCCCGCTATGCTGGGCGCAGGGGAGGACGTGCTGGATTCCGCCGCCGCCTATTTCTTTATCAACGGCGCCGGGATGCTGTTCAAATCGGTCACGGTGGTGTTTACAGCGGTGTTCCGCGGCTATGGAGACACCAAGACGCCGCTTTACATCAATACCTTTGTCAATCTGCTCAACGTGGCGGGCAACTTCCTGCTGATCTATCCCGCGCGCACGGTGACCCTGTTTGGCCAGGAGGTCTTTCTCTGGGGGGCCGGGTGGCAGGTGGCGGGGGCCGCTGCGGCGACGGCGCTCTCCACAGCGGTAGGCGGGGTGGTCATGGCGGTTATGCTGTTTTCCCGCCGCAGCCGGATCGGGGTGCGGCTGCAGGAGTGCCTGTACTGGGACGGACACCTTCTCCGCCTGGTGTGGCACATCAGTTTTCCCGCCATGCTGGAGCGGCTTACCCTCAATTTGGGCCAGATGGCGCAGACCGCTATCCTCACGGGCCTTGGCACAGTAGCCCTGGCCGCCAGCCACCTTTCCCTGACGGCGGAGAGCCTGGGCTACACGCCCGGTTTTGCCTTTTCGGTGGCGGCTACAACCCTGGTTGGACAGGCCCTGGGGGCGGGCAAGCCGGAGCTTTCCCAGCGCTATGGCTCGATCTGCTGCCGGGTGGCGGTGATCATCATGTGCTTTGCCGGCGTGGGGATGTTCCTGTTCGCCCCGCAGATCATCGGCCTGTTCAGCAGTGATCCGGAGGTAGTCCTCTGGGGGACGAAATGCCTGAAAATGGTGGCGGTGATCCAGCCCATCCAGATCATCCCCATTGTCCTGACCGGCGTGCTCCGCGGGGCGGGGGACACCAAATGGGCCTTTTATATCGTCTGCGGTACCATGTGGATCATCCGGGTGCTGGGCTCGCTTTTGGCGGTGAACCTTCTCGGCGCGGGGCTCATGGGCTGTCAGTTTGCCATGTGCTGCGATATGTGCGCCCGGGCGGTATTCTTTACCGTCCGCTTTCGGCGCGGAAAATGGAAAAAGGCCATCGACTGGTGACCGGCCCGTCAAAGCCCCCGGGAAACCGGGGGCTTTTTTGCGGGATTCGGGGCGGGATGAAAAGCTGAGGGATCCTGTGCCGGGGCGGTTGACAAGGGCGTGGGCCGTAGTAAAATAAAAGAACAGGCCCCGTTCAAAACGGGGCGGGAGATTTTGCGGGAGGTTGTTTATGGATAGTATCGATCTGCGCAGCGACACCGTTACCCAGCCCACCGGCGAGATGCGCCGGGCCATGGCTGCGGCGGAGGTGGGGGACGACGTTTACGGAGACGACCCCACGGTCCGGCGCCTGGAGGAGCTGGCCGCCGAGACCCTGGGGAAAAAGGCGGCCCTCTTTGTGCCCAGCGGCACCATGGGCAACCAGCTTGCCATTATGACCCATACCCGCCGCGGGGATGAGGTCATCGCCGGGGAAAACGCCCACATCGTGGTGCATGAGGCCGGGGCTCCGGCCATTCTTTCGGGGGTGAACCTGCGCACCATCAAAACGCCGGACGGCGTTTTGACCGGGGCGATGGTGGAAAAGGCCATCCGTCCCCAGGATATCCACTGCCCGCCCACCGGCCTGGTGGAGGTGGAAAACGCTTTGCCGGGCGGCACGGTGGTGCCCCTGGCGGCCATGGGGGAGGTCTACCGCGTCGCCTCTTACCAGCACAGCATCCCGGTGCATCTGGACGGCGCGCGCATCTTTAACGCGGCGGTGGCCCTGAAAGTAAAGGCCAAAGAGATCGCCAACCACGCCGACAGCGTCATGTTCTGCGTATCCAAGGGGCTGTGCGCGCCGGTGGGTTCCCTGCTGGCGGGGCGGGAGGATTTCATCGCGCGGGCGCGGAAAAACCGCAAGATCCTGGGGGGCGGCATGCGCCAATGCGGCATCTTAGCCGCGGCGGGCATCATCGCCGTGGAGACCATGACCCAGCGCCTGGAGGAGGATCACGAAAACGCCCGCTATCTGGCCGGCCGGCTGTTGGAACTGCCCGGCGTGGAGTTGGATCTTTCCCGGGTGCAGATCAATATGGTGTTTTTCTCGCTGGACAGCGGCCGGCTTTCCGAGGTGGAATTTGTGGAGGCCATGGGCCGGGAAGGCATCCGGATCGGCGGTACGGAGGACGGGCTTTACCGCTTTGTCACCCACTGGGGAGTGACCCGGAAAGACGTCGACCGCACGGTGGAAACCATGGGCCGGATCCTGTCGGGAACCGGGCTGAAATAGTGCACAAACCGGGGCTCGCTTTGGTTTTAAAAACTGAATGACCCTACAATCTTTCTGCAATTTGTCAAATTGGATTGAAAAAATCCGCCCTTTCGATTAAACTTTTAATATGTGGCAGATCAACGTTCTGTAAATGGACAGCAGCACAGCTGTGGAGGATGCGTCATGAGGATGATTACCGATATGTTTCATACGGCGGTCCATTCTTCCCGCTCTATTTGCGCCCGGGGGCGAAAAGGGCCCGGCACCTCTCCACTGATGGGGAACTACCTGGGGATCGGTGTATCTGCAAAGACGGTATAAGTGCAGGCTGCAGCCTTTTTCGGCTGCAGCCTGAATTTTTTGTTTGGAAAAGGAGCGTGTTCTCGTGAAAAAAGTTGGGATCGTCATGGGAAGTGACAGCGACTTCCCGGTGGTCAAGGGAGCGGTTCAATTTTTAAAAGAATGGGGCGTGCCGGTCGAAGTGCGGGTGCTTTCCGCCCACCGTACGCCGCAGCAGGCCTGTGAATTTTCGGCCGGGGCGCGGGAAAACGGCTTTGGCGTGATCATCGCCGCGGCGGGCAAAGCCGCCCATTTGGCGGGAGTGCTGGCGGCCCATACCACCCTGCCGGTCATCGGCATCCCGGTAAAGGCCTCCGCCCTGGACGGCCTGGACGCCCTGCTCTCCACGGTGCAGATGCCCAAGGGGATCCCGGTGGCCACGGTGGCCATCGACGGCGCGGACAACGCGGCGATTTTGGCGGTGCAGATGCTGGCCCTTTCCGACGAGGGGCTGGCCCAAAAGCTGGAAGCGATGCGCCGCGAAATGACGCAGGGGGTCCTGGAAAAGGATCAGAAGCTTCAGGAGGCCGTGGCGGCGCTGTAAAGCGCCCGCGGCGGGACTGTGTGTTTTAAGGCCAATCGCCATCTAAAATAGATCAATTATTTTGAATTTTTGGAGGAATCTGTCATGAAAAAGGGAGCTCAGCTGTACGAAGGAAAAGCCAAAAAAGTATTTGCCACCGATGATCCCCAGCTGTATATCGTCGATTATAAGGATGACGCCACGGCCTTTAACGGTGAAAAGAAGGGCACCATCCACGACAAGGGCATCATCAACAACCGGGTGTCCAACCATCTGATGAAAATGCTGGAAAAAGAGGGCATCCCCACCCATCTGGTGAAGGAGATCTCCGACCGCGAGACCGTGGTCAAAAAGGTAAAGATCGTCCCCCTGGAAGTGATCGTGCGCAACATTGCCGCCGGATCCCTCTCCAAACGCCTGGGCCTGCCGGAAGGCACCAAAATGAAGACCCCTGTGCTGGAATACTGCTACAAAGACGACGCCCTGGGCGATCCGCTGGTCAACGATTACCACATCTTCGCCATTGGCGCTGCCACCCGCGAGGAGCTGGATCTCATCGCCAAATATTCTTTTAAGATCAACGAGCTGCTCACCAATTACCTCAAAGACCTGAATATCGAGCTCATCGATTTCAAGATCGAATTTGGCAAGACCGATGACGGCACCATCATCCTGGCCGACGAGATCTCTCCCGACACCTGCCGCTTCTGGGATTCTGTTACCGGCGAAAAGCTGGATAAGGACCGTTTCCGCCGGGATCTCGGCAATGTGGAAGGCGCTTATCAGGAGATCATGAAGCGCCTGCTGGGCGAATAATTTTTCCGGCCGGTCAGGCCGGTCTGTCCCTGAAGGAGGAACATCGATGTTAGATAACCTGCATGAAGAGTGCGGTGTTTTTGGAATTTACGACCGAAGCCAGAGCGTCAATGTGGCGGCCAGCTGCTACTATGCCCTGTGCGCCCTGCAGCACCGCGGCCAGGAGAGCTGCGGCATCGCGGTCAACGACGACGGGATCATCTTTGCCCACCGCGACTGCGGCCTGGTGCGGGATGTTTTTACCCGGGAAGTGATGGAGACTTTCCCCCAGGGCCAGATGGCCGTGGGGCACACCCGCTACTCCACCACCGGCGGGCAGAACATCGCCAATGCCCAGCCCCTGGTGGTGCGGCACATCAAGGGCCACATGGCCCTGGCCCACAACGGGAACCTCATCAACGCCCAGGAGCTGCGGGAGCAGCTGGAAATGGGCGGCGCCATTTTTCATGGCACCAGCGATACCGAAGTGATCGCCTATACCATCACCAAGGAGCGTCTTTCCGCCCCCTCTATCGAGACGGCGGTGGAGCGCGCCATGGATAAGCTCAAAGGGGCCTACTGCCTGGTGCTCATGTCCCCCCAGAAGCTGATCGCCGCCCGGGACCCGGTGGGCTTTCGCCCGCTGTGTATGGGCGAAAAGGACGGCCAGATCCTCTTTGCCTCCGAAAGCTGCGCCCTGGATACCCTGGGGGCGACTTATCTGCGTGAGCTTGACCCCGGCGAGATCGTCATCGTGGACGAGAACGGCGTGCGCAGCATCCGCAGCCACTGTGGGGGCAAAGGCAAATTCTGCGTGTTTGAGTTCGTTTATTTTGCCCGCAGCGATTCCAACATCGAGGGCGCCTCGGTACACGTGGCCAGAGAGCGGGCCGGCGCGTTTTTGGCCCTGGAGCATCCCGTGCAGGCCGATGTGGTCATCGGCGTGCCCGATTCCGGCCTTGACGCCGCCCTGGGCTTTTCCAAACAGTCCGGCATCCCCTATGGAATGGGCTTTATCAAAAACCGCTACATCGGGCGCACCTTTATCCAGCCCACCCAAAACGAGCGGGAAAATTCCGTGCGCATCAAGCTCAACGCGGTGTCCTCTACCGTAAAGGGCAAGCGGGTGGTCATGGTGGATGATTCCATCGTCCGCGGTACCACCTGCCGTTATATCGTCAACCTTCTGCGGGAGGCCGGCGCCAAAGAGGTGCACATGCGCATCTCCTCGCCGCCCTTCCTGCATCCCTGCTATTTCGGCACCGATATCGACAGCCGGGACAAGCTGGTGGCTTGCCGCCACACCATTCCGGAAATGTGCGAGATGTTCGGCGTGGACAGCCTGGGCTACCTCAGCGTCGAGAGCGTACAGAAAATCGCCGAAGGGGCCAACTGCGAGTTCTGCGTGGGCTGCTTTAACGGCTCCTATCCTCTGGAAGTGCCGGAAGTGATGCAGAAAAACAAATTTGAGCAGCGCCTGAGCCTGCGGGAAAAGAAAAAACAGGAACAAAAGTGAATTTGTGGGAGGAAATTATGGTAGAAAAAAGCTTTAGCGACAGCTACAAGGCCGCCGGCGTAGACGTGACCGCCGGATACAGGGCGGTGGAACTGATGAAAGCCCATGTGGCCCGCACCATGCCCTCTGCGGCCATGTCTCCCATCGGCGGCTTCGGCGGCCTTTTGGAACTGGATCTCACCGGGATGGAAAAGCCGGTGCTCTGCTCCGGCACCGACGGCGTGGGCACCAAGCTGAAACTGGCGTTCCTGCTGGACCGCCACAGCACCGTGGGCATCGACTGTGTGGCCATGTGCGTCAACGATATCATTTGCTGCGGGGCAAAGCCCCTCCTGTTCCTCGACTACATCGCCGTGGGCAAAAACTACCCCGAAAAGGTGGCGGAGATCGTCTCCGGCGTGGCGGAGGGCTGCGTGCAGGCCGGCTGCGCCCTGGTGGGCGGCGAGACCGCCGAGATGCCCGGCTTTTACCCCGAGGATGAATACGACCTGGCGGGGTTCTCCGTCGGCGTGGTAGATAAATCCAAAGTGCTGGATCAAAACACCGTCAAAGACGGCGACGTCCTCGTGGGCATCGCCTCCTCCGGCGTACACTCCAACGGCTTTTCCCTGGTGCGCAAGGTGTTCGATATTGAACACGCCGACCTTTCCGCCTATGCCGACAGGCTGGGGGCGCCGCTGGGCGAGACCCTGCTGACCCCCACCAAGATCTATGTAAAGCCCATTCTCAAGCTGCTGGAAGAGGTCAAGGTCAAATCCATTTCCCACATCACCGGCGGCGGTTTCTATGAAAATATCCCCAGGGCGCTGCCCAAGGGCTTCAAGGCTGTCATCGACCAAAGCGCCGTGGAGGTGCTGCCCATTTTCGACCTGATCCGGGAAGTGGGGAACATTCCCCTGCGCGATATGTTCAACACCTTCAACATGGGCGTCGGGATGTGCGTGATCGTGGACAAAGCCGACGCGGAGAAGGCCTGCCGCATTCTCTGCGAGCAGGGAGAGAAAGCCTATGTCATCGGCCAGGTCAAAGCCGGTGAACACGGCGTGGAAATGAAATAAGGAGAACATGCCATGGTGAACATCGCAGTACTGGTCTCCGGCGGCGGGACCAACCTGCAGGCCCTTCTTGACGCCGAAAAAGCGGGGAAGATCGCCGGCGGGTGCATCACCACAGTCATCTCCTCCAGCCCCAAGGCCTACGCTTTGGAGCGGGCCAGGCAAAACGGCGTTGAAACCGCGGTGCTGCGCCGGGGGGACTACGCCACCCAGGGCGAGTTTGACGACGCCATGATCGAAGCGCTGAAAAGCCGGGAGATCGGGCTGGTGGTGCTGGCGGGCTTCCTATGCATTTTGGGCCAGAAGGTGACCGACGCTTTTTCGCGGCGCATCATCAACGTCCATCCGTCCCTGATCCCCTCCTTCTGCGGCAAGGGCTTTTACGGGCTCCATGTCCACGAGGCGGCGCTGGCTTACGGCGTCAAGGTGACCGGCGCGACGGTGCATTTTGTCAACGAGATCCCGGACGGCGGCGAGATCATCCTGCAAAAGGCCGTTTATGTAGAGCCCGGGGATACCCCGGAGACCCTGCAGCGGCGGGTGATGGAGCAGGCGGAATGGGAGATCCTGCCCCGCGCGGTGAGCCTGTTCTGCGAGGGCCGGCTGTGAGCCGGTACGGGCTGGATCGACAGGAGATTAGAATATAGACGGAGGTTTGTATGGAAATTTTGTGTCTGAAAAAGGAACTGGAACAGAATTCCTACCCCGGACGGGGCATCGTGATCGGGAAAAGCGAGGACGGGCGCCACGGCGTGATCGCTTATTTTATCATGGGCCGCAGTGAAAACAGCCGCAACCGCGTTTTTGTGGAGGAAGGGGACGGCCTGCGCACCGAGGCTTTTGACCCGGCAAAACTGGTGGATCCCTCGCTGATCATCTATTCCCCTGTACGCGTGCTGGGCGGCGTCACCATCGTCACCAACGGCGACCAGACCGACACGGTATATGATTTTATGAAAGCGGGAAAATCCTTCGCCGCGGGCCTGCGCACCCGTACCTTTGAACCGGACGGCCCCAACTGGACCCCCAGGATCTCCGGCCTTTTGGAGAAGGACGGCGGCTACCGCCTGTCCATCCTCAAAAGCGCCGACGGCAACGCCGAGGGATGCCGCCGCTATTTTTATGAATATGAAAACCCCCTGCCCGGGGAAGGGCATTTCATCCATACCTACCGGGAAAACGGGGATCCGATCCCCTCTTTTGAGGGAGAGCCCAAAAAGGTGAAGATCGCGGGGGATCTTGACAGCTTTACCGAGATGGTCTGGAACGCCCTCAACGCCGATAACAAAGTCTCGCTGTTCACCCGCTTCGTGGAACTTTCCACCGGCCGTGCCGAGACCCGCGTCGTCAACAAAAATAAGTGAGGAGGTCATGATCTGTGAAAGAGATGGAACTGAAATACGGCTGTAACCCCAATCAGAAGCCCTCCCGGGTGTTTATGAAAAACGGGGAGCTGCCCATTGCGGTGCTCTGCGGAAAGCCCGGCTACATCAATCTGCTGGACGCTTTTAACAGCTGGCAGCTGGTGCGGGAGCTCAAGGCCGCGACAGGCCTTGCCTCCGCCGCTTCCTTTAAGCATGTAAGCCCGGCCGGTGCCGCTGTGGCAAAACCCCTTTCCGACGTGCTGAAAAAGATCTATTTTGTGGATGACCTGGAGCTTTCCCCCCTGGCGACGGCTTACGCCCGGGCCCGCGGGGCGGACCGCATGAGCTCCTACGGCGACTTTATCGCCCTCTCGGACATCTGCGACGCGTCCACGGCAAAGCTCATCCACCGGGAAGTTTCCGACGGCGTCATCGCCCCCGGGTACACCGACGAAGCCCTGGATATCCTGAAAACCAAGCGCAAAGGCACCTATTGCGTCCTGCAGATGGACGAGGGCTACACCCCCGCGCCGGTGGAGCAGAAGGACGTGTTCGGCGTCACCTTTGAGCAGGGACGCAACGAACTGAAGATCGACGCCGCCCTGCTGGAAAACCTGGTGACCAAAAACAAAATTATTTCCGACGAGGAGAAGACCGATCTGATCATCGCCCTCATCGCCCTGAAATACACCCAGTCCAATTCCGTCTGCTACGCCAAAGATGGACAGGCCATCGGCATCGGCGCCGGGCAGCAGTCCCGCATCCACTGCACCCGTCTGGCGGGGAACAAGGCCGATGTGTGGTATCTGCGCCAGCACAAAAAGGTGTTGGAGCTCCCCTTTAAGCCGGGCATCCGCCGGGCCGACCGGGACAACACCATCGACGTGTACATTTCCGACGATTACATGGATGTACTGGCCGACGGCACATGGCAGAACTTCTTTACCCATTGCCCGGAGCCCCTTTCCCGGGAGGAAAAACGTGCCTGGCTGGACACCATGACCGGAGTGGCCCTTGGCTCCGACGCGTTCTTCCCCTTTGGCGACAACATCGAGCGGGCCCACAAAAGCGGCGTTACAGCCATTGCCCAGCCCGGCGGTTCCATCCGGGATGACAACGTCATCGAGACCTGTGACAAATACGGCATTGCCATGGCCTTTACCGGCATCCGGCTGTTCCACCATTAAAAGCGGGCCGCGAAGGCAGGAGGAAATAGGATGAACATACTGGTGATCGGCTCCGGCGGACGGGAACACGCCGTCATTCGGAAGCTTTCTGAAAATAAAACGATCGATCAGATCTACGCCGCCCCCGGCAACGGAGGCATTTCGGCCCTGGCCCAGTGCGTGGACATCAAAGCCACCGATATCCCGGCCATGGTGGCCTTTGCCAAAGAAAAGCAGATCGATCTGGCCGTGGTGACCCCGGACGACCCGTTGGTGCTGGGAATGGCGGACGCCATGGAGGCGGCCGGTATCCCGGCCTTTGGCCCGCGGAAAAACGCCGCCATCATCGAGGGCAGCAAGGCTTTTTCCAAGGATCTGATGAAAAAATACGGGATCCCTACCGCCCGGTACGAGACCTTTGACGACTGCGAAAAAGCGGTGGCCTATGTGCGGGAGCAGAACAGCTACCCCACGGTGGTAAAGGCGGACGGCCTTGCCCTGGGCAAAGGCGTCATCATCGCCGAGGATTTTGCCGCCGCGGAAAAGGCCATCCGTTCCATGATGGAAGAGGGGGTCTTCGGCAAAAGCGGCAGCCGGGTGGTCATCGAGGAGTTTTTGACCGGCAAAGAGGTCTCGGTGCTGGCGTTTACCGATTCTCATGTGGTAAAGCCCATGGTTTCGTCGATGGATCACAAACGGGCCCTGGACGGGGACCGCGGCCTTAACACCGGCGGCATGGGCACCATTGCCCCCAGCCCCTACTACACCCCGGAGATCGCCCAGCGGTGTATGGAGCAGATCTTCCTGCCCACGGTGGAAGCCATGAAAAAAGAAGGGCGCCCCTTTAAAGGCTGCCTCTATTTCGGCCTGATCCTGACGCAGGAGGGGCCTAAGGTCATCGAATATAACTGTCGCTTCGGAGATCCGGAGACCCAGGTGGTGCTGCCCCTTTTGGAGACCGACCTGCTTGAGATCTTCCAGGCCGTTTGCGAGGAAAAGCTGGCACAGGTCGAGATCCGCTGGAAAAAAGCCGCGGCGGCCTGTGTGGTCATGGCCAGCGGCGGCTACCCGCAAAAATACACCACCGGCTACCCCATCAGCGGCCTGGATGAAAAGGGAGACGCCCCCGGCGTGATCGTTTACCACGCCGGCACCAAAAAGCAGGACGGAAGGTACCTAACGGCGGGAGGCCGGGTGCTGGGGGTCACTGCGGTGGAGCCCACCCTGCAGGAGGCCGTTGAATCGGCTTACCTGGGGGTAAAGACTATTTCTTTCCAGGACGCCCATTACCGTACGGATATTGGCCAGAAATAACCCTGTTCAGAGAAAAAAGGAGTGTCAGCTATGGCGGTGTTCCGCTGTTATGTAGAAAAGAAGCCCGCTTTCGCCGTGGAAGCGGCCGGTGTGCTTGGAGACCTAAAAACGGCCCTTCGCACCGATAAGATCACCGGCGTGCGGGTGCTCAACCGGTACGATCTGGAAAACATCACCCCGGAGGATTTTGCCATGGCGCGGCAAAATATCCTCTCGGAGCCGCAGCTGGACGACGTGTACGGCGAGCTGCCGGAAACGGGGGACGCCTGCGTGTTCGCGGTGGAATATCTGCCCGGCCAGTTTGACCAGCGGGCGGATTCCGCCGCCCAGTGCATCCAGATCTCCACCTGCAAAAACCGGCCTACCGTGCGCACCGCCCGGGTGTATGTGATCTCCGGCCAGGTGGACGGGGAGCTGCTGCAGAAGATCAAGGAGACCCTCATCAACCCCGTGGAGGCGCGGGAGGCCTCTTTGGCGATGCCCGAGACCATCGATCAGAAATATGACGCCCCGGCGCCTGTGGCGGTGCTGGAGGGTTTTATCGGCCTGGATGAAAAAGCTCTGGACGAATTTGTCCGCAGCTATGGCCTGGCCATGGATCTGGACGACATCAAGTTCTGCCAGCATTATTTTAAAGAGACGGAGAAGCGCGACCCCACCGTCACCGAGATCCGCATGATCGATACCTATTGGTCCGACCACTGCCGGCACACCACCTTCTCCACCGCCATCGACAAGGCGGAGATCGAGCCCGCCTATGTTCAGGACGCCTATCGCCTTTATCTGGATCTGCGCCGGGAGACGGGACGGGAGAAAAAGCCCGTTACCCTTATGGATCTGGCCACCATCGGGGCAAGGGCCCTGAAAAAACGCGGCCTGCTTCCGGCCCTGGACGAGTCGGAGGAGATCAATGCCTGCTCGGTCAACATCAAGGTGGATGTGGACGGGGAAGACCAGGACTGGCTGCTGATGTTTAAAAACGAGACCCACAACCATCCCACGGAGATCGAGCCCTTCGGCGGCGCGGCCACCTGCCTGGGCGGCGCCATCCGCGATCCCCTTTCCGGGCGCAGCTATGTTTATCAGGCCATGCGCGTCACCGGCGCGGCGGATCCGCTTTTGCCGGTGCATAAAACCATGAAGGGCAAACTGCCCCAGAAAAAAATCGTCACCACCGCCGCCGCAGGTTACAGCTCCTACGGCAACCAGATCGGCCTTGCCACCGGGCATGTCTCCGAGGTATACCACCCCGGTTATGTGGCCAAACGCATGGAGATCGGCGCGGTGCTGGGGGCGGTGCCGAAGGAAAATGTTGTCCGCGAGTGTCCCATCCCCGGGGACGTGGTCATCCTGTTGGGCGGCCGCACCGGCCGGGACGGCTGCGGCGGAGCCACCGGCTCCTCCAAATCCCATACCCTCTCCTCCCTGGAAACCTGTGGGGCAGAGGTGCAGAAGGGCAACGCGCCGGAAGAGCGGAAGCTCCAGCGGCTGTTCCGCAACCCGGAGGTCTCCCGGCTGATCAAGCGCTGCAACGATTTTGGCGCCGGGGGCGTCTCTGTGGCCATCGGCGAGCTGGCGGACGGGCTGCGGATCGACCTGGGGAAGGTGCCCAAAAAATACGAGGGCCTCACCGGCACCGAGCTGGCCATCAGCGAATCTCAGGAGCGCATGGCTGTGGTGGTGGCGGCCGGGGACCAGGAGAAGTTTATCGCCCTGGCCGGAGAGGAAAACCTGGAGGCCACCCGCGTGGCTCAGGTGACCGAGAGCCCCCGCCTGGTGATGGAGCTGGACGGCCGGATCATTGTCGATCTCTCCCGCGAATTTTTGAACTCCAACGGCGCGGTCAAGCACACGGCGGTGCGCGTGCCAGAGCAGGAGGTAACAGCCCCGGTGGATGAGGTGACTCCCATCGAGACTTTGCTGGAGAAACGTTTGGCAAGCCTGGCTCTCTGCTCTCAGAAGGGCCTGGTGGAGCGCTTTGATTCCACCATCGGCGCCGGGACGGTGCTGATGCCCTTTGGTGGCGTGCGCCAGCTGACCCCCGCTCAGGCCATGGCGGCCAAGATCCCGGTGCTGGGCGGAGAGACCTCCACCTGCTCCCTGATGGCCTGGGGCTTTGATCCGGAAATTTCCAGCCAGAGCCCATACCACGGCGCCATGCTGGCGGTGATCGAATCGGTGGCCAAAGTTATCTCTGCCGGTGGCAGCCGCAGCCGCTGCTGGCTTACCTTCCAGGAATATTTTGAGCGCACCCAAAACGACCCGGCCCGCTGGGGCAAGCCGTTTTCGGCTCTGCTGGGCGCGTTGAAGGCCCAGATCGAGCTTTCTGTCGGCTCCATCGGCGGAAAGGACTCCATGTCTGGAACCTTTGAAAATATCGACGTTCCTCCCACCCTTGTTTCCTTCGCCGTATCCACGGCCAAGGCGGAAAAGGTGGTTTCCACGGAGTTTAAGGCGGCCGGGCATCCGGTCTATATGCTGCTTCCGGAATATGACAAAGACGGCCTGCCGGTATTTGACAGCGTCCGCGCCACATTCGATAAAATGGAAGCCCTGATCGCCAGCGGAAAGGTGCTTTCCTGCTGGAGCATTTCTGCCGGTGGCCCCATGGACGGCGTGATCAAAATGGGGATGGGCAACCACATCGGCTTTAAACTGGCGGCGCCGCTGGATCGGAAGATCGCCTTCGCCCCCTGCTACGGCGGCTTCCTCTTCGAGCTTTCGGAGAAGGATGAGGCCGCCGGGGAGTGCCTGGGCTTTACCGATGCCCGGTACGAGCTGGACATCAATAAGATGGTGATCCCCATGAACCGCCTGCAAAAGGCCTGGGAGGGCACGTTGCAGCCGGTGTTCCCCTATCTCATCTCCACCCGGGAGGATACCCCGGAAAAGTTTACATTCCAGGCGCAGAGCCGCGTGGTTCCCGCCGTCAAGGCCGCGCGTCCCCGGGTGCTGATCCCGGTGTTCCCCGGCACCAACTGTGAATACGACACCGCCCGGGCCTTCCGTTTGGCGGGGGCGGAGCCGGAGATCTTTGTGGTGCGCAACCTTACGGGCAGCGCCATTGAGGAATCGGTAGAAGCCTTTGAAAAACTGATCCGCGCTTCGCAGATCATCGCGATCCCCGGAGGGTTCTCCGGCGGCGACGAGCCGGAGGGCTCCGCCAAATTCATCACCGCCTTCTTCCGCAACCCCCGGATCAAGGACGCGGTGCAGGAGCTGTTGGATAGCCGGGACGGCCTGATGTGCGGCATCTGCAACGGGTTCCAGGCGCTGGTGAAACTGGGCCTGGTGCCGTTTGGCAAGATCATCGACACCGATGCCTCCTGCCCCACCCTTACCTTCAACACCATCGGCCGCCACCAGTCCATGCTGGTGCGCACCCGTGTGGCCTCCAACAAATCCCCCTGGCTGATGCACACCGAGCCCGGGGAGATCCACACGGTGGCCATTTCCCACGGGGAAGGGCGCTTTGTGGCTGGGGAGGAGCTGGTGCGCCAGCTGGCGCAAAATGGCCAGATCGCCACCCAATATGTGGATCTTTCCGGCGAGCCGACCTATGATATCCGCTATAACCCCAACACTTCGGTCGAGGCCATCGAGGGGATCACCTCCCCCGACGGGCGGATATTCGGCAAAATGGGCCATTCCGAACGTTTTGGCGAGGGCCTGTACCGCAATGTGGAAGGCAACCGCGTACAGCCTATCTTCCGCGGCGCGGTGGATTACTACAAATAACCCCTGGGTTGCTTTGGCGGCCCCGCTGAAAGGCGGAGCCGCCTTTTTTGCGCGGGGGGAAAGGCCGTCAGCGCCGCCTCAAGCGATGGCGGCGCTTATGAAGCGGGCGGACGCCGGGCCCGCGGCTCGAAAAGCCTTTGGAAAAGATGAGGCGCCCCGCTGCGGGAAAACAGCAAAAAAAGGGGGCAGCCGCAAAAAAACGGCCGCCCCTTTTTGACATATTTGAGATCAAAAAGAACAGGTAAACAACACCGATACGCCCAGGGCAAAAAGCTGGGAGACAAAGAGGATCAGCGGCCAGGGGCCGCCGAGGGAGAGCCGGGCCCGGGCCCGCCTTTGGATCACAAAGGCGGCCCACAAAGGCAGATGGGGCAGCGTCAGCCGCCTTTTATCGCCCAACAGAGCGCTTCCGCCATCCCCTTTCAGCACCCGTCCGGCCACGCCCCGGGAAGGCGGCGTGCGGCTTTCCCAGCGCACAGAGCGAATATCTTCCCAGGGGAAAGCCCGGTCGCCGCGGAGCACCCCTTCTGAGGAGAGGACACAGACCTTTTTGCCCAGCAGCAAAGCGCAGAGCAGCCCCAGCAGCAGGCAGGCCCCCAGCAGCGGCGGCGCCGTCCGGCAAGAAAAACGCAGCAGGGCCTGCGGGTCAAAGAGCAGTTCCCCGCCGGAAAGCTGGCCCAAAAGGCCCAGCAGAGCGGAAAACTCCCACAAATAGAGGATGAAAAGCAGCAGCGGCATGACATAAAGCCGCCGGACGGTGAGCGGGCGCGCCATAAAAGGCCTCCTTTTTTCGGATAAAATAAAAAAGTAGGGAAAGAAAAAGCGGCTCCCCGGCATGCCGGAGGGCCCTTTTATCCGTAGCTGGCCTCGCTGGCCGGCGTTGAAGCTTGGGGAGGACGGGCGGTCATAAAAGCCTGGATCAGAAGAAAAACGCCTACGGCCATGAAAAAATCTCCGACGCTGGCAAAGGACATGCCGGGGATAAAATCGAAATGGATCACATCCCCCAGCCACAGGAAGCGGGTGGAGGGGCCGGCGATACAGTATTCCATCAGGGTACCAGCCTCGATGCGCTCCACAAAGGAGGAGAGGGACGGCATTTCATAGATCGCGGCGGAAACAGGCATGCGCCAGCCGTTGCAGGCGATGACCAGAAAATTGGCAGCCGTACCAGCCGCCAAAAACCAGGTGGAGACCTCCTGCCGGTTGAGGAACAGGAAGGAGAAGATCAGAAGATATTCTGTCAGCACCGCCGCCCACAGCCACCGGGAAGGCTCCCAGCCCGTCAAGCGGAAAAAGGGTTCAAAACCGGCCTCCAGCAGAAACGCGGCGATGGGAAGAAACAGGCCCCGCAGGGAATAATGGAGAAAATTGTGCAGCCTTCCGCCGCGCAGCCAGCCGATCACGATGGAAAGCAGGGCCAGATAGCATAAAAGCATCAGCGAACCCTCCCGGTAACGGGCTCCACAGGGGAAAGGCCATATTTTTCATAGCCGCCCATGGAACGGATAAAAACATCCACGGCGCGGGGATGAAACTGCTTTCCGGATTCCTCCAGAAGGATGGAGAGGGCCTTTTCCGTGGGCATACCGCTGCGGTAGGGGCGGTCGCTGGTCATGGCGTCAAAGGCGTCGGCCACCCCCAGAATATAAGCTTCCAGAGGGGTGTTGCGATAATCGGTGTGGCTGGGATAGCCGCCGCCGTCGTAGCGTTCGTGGTGGTGAAGGATGATCTGTTTGGTGGCGTCGGAAAGATCGGTATCCTCCAAAATGTGCACCCCGATCTGCGGGTGGCCTTCAATGATGCTGCGCTCGTCCTGGGTCAGCAGCCCGGGCTTGCGCAGGATACCGTCGTCGACGCCGATCTTGCCGACGTCGTGGAGCAGGGCCGCCACGCGGATGGTCTCCACCCGGGCGGCGGAAAGGCGCATGGCCTGGGCGATCTGGACAGAATAGGATTCCACCCGGCGGGAATGGCCCTCGGTGTATTTGTCTTTGGCCTCCAAAGCGGCGGTGAGGACCTTGACCATGTTGTAATATTGCACTTTACTGGTCACATAGAGCTGGAAGGCATAGCGGGCCACCAGCAGCGGGGCCAGGAACAGGAGGGCAAAATAAAGCCCGGAGGGGCGGGACATGATAAACCCCAGCAGATAACCGATGGGGGCCACCGCCGCAAAATTGGGCAGCAGCATGGCCACGGTGGAAAACAGAGAGGGAAGGAACCGAACCTGGCGGTTCAGAGCCAGCAAAGCCATCAGGATAGCGGCGTTGCAGATCAGGGTGAGGACGATGAACACCAGCGCAGGCCACAGGGAAAAGGGAAGGGAAAACTCCCCCGGGCGCCCGCCGCACAGCAGGAAGACCTGCCCGGGAAGATAGATGGAAAGCAGGAAATTGCTGGTGTTAAAGGCTGTTTTGATCAGGGGTTTGGTGAGGATATAGCGGAAGGGCTCGTCCCGTTTTTCCCCATGCTCAAAAACAAAAAAGGTGCTGATCAGGGTAATGGCCACGGCGGCCACCGGCCCTTTTACCAACAGGGCCGTAAAGATGCTGATAAAAGAAATATCGAAATATTGATCCTCATTGATGTAGACGGGCAGCATCCGGCTGATGGTGCAGAGCAGCACCAGCATGATGAAATCCAGCAGCTCCGAGGGCCAGTTGGCGCCCCAGGAGGAAAAATAGAGGTAACAGCAATAAAGGCCTACCCCAATGCCGAGCAGAGAGATAAACCAGGAATAAACCCGCGCGGCCTTCGTCATGGCAAAATCCCCTCCAAAAGCGTCCCAACAGCGAATTATATGGAAACAGACCCGGCAGCTCGTCACAAAAAACCTATGTTATCTCCAGGACAGATAGGCGCCTGCAGACAGCAGGAACGACATGACAGCCATAACAGCAGTGGCGATCTTAGCGTTTTTCACGATATAGCCTCCTCTCAGATGAGAGCTCTGTTTTCCGCTAGTCAAACAGGCTATATCCGCTTCGCTAAACGTTAAAACCAAACCCGCCGGGCCTGAAACCGTTCAGGAAACCATGTTATTTTACACACAGGCTCAGACGGCGGTTCACCGCGTCCAAGGTGGCCTTGACGATGGCCGTGTTCACGTCGTCTTCCAAATAGACAGCACCCAGCAGCAGGCGGTCGGCGCCGTTTTCGCTGTAGCCCACTGTAACCAGAACCGCCGGGCGGGCCGCGACCTCAGACTGCCGCACGTCCACCAGGGAAAAGACGTCCGGACGGCCCAAAAAGCGGTGGATCGACATCAGGGCGGCCTCCGCCACCATGCGCTGGCGGCTGTAGATCAGGCCGGAAGAGGAGGATTCCCCCACATAGACTTCCTTATCCAAAGAGAGGGATACCCGGCACTGGGCGGCGTCGGAGCCGACGGTAAGGGTGACCTGCTCACATGCCAGGCGCTGCGGGCAGGGCAACAGGGAACGATCCCCCGTATCGATCTGGGCAATGCTGATGACCCGATGATCCAGGGGGAAGGAAAAGGCGGCCAACAAAGCCGACTGGACATCCCGGGCCAGCTGTTTGGGGCTTTTGGCCAGGGTGGAAAGGATATGGAGCTCCCGGGCCGAACCGTCCTCGTCCAGCACGAACTGGGCGTTTAGAACCCCGGGAAGCTTGCAGAGAAGGGCCTGATATTCTTTGTATTTTTCCTTCGGATCGGGGCTTTGACCCTGAAAAATCATTTCCACCGGCAGGCACCTCCATCAATATTCCAGCAAGAATCGTTCGATATAGCGTGAAAATGGGCGAAGCATAAAGTCATTATACCCTACTGTCCGGGAAACTTCAACAAAAAACTGCCGCAAATTTGAAAAATACGGCAGAAAAACAAAAGCAAATCAGACAAATTTTATCTGATTTGCTCATATTTTATTCAAGATGGGAAGGCCCGTCCATGGAGAGCGGAAAACGGATCTGGATGCGGGTACCGGAACCCTCCCGGCTTACCAGGGCGATCTCTCCCTGATAAAGGGAAACGGTGTGCCGCACGATGGCCAGCCCCAGGCCGGTGCCGCCCATGTTGCGGCTGCGGCCCTTATCCACCCGGAAAAACCGCTCGAACACGCGGGTCTGATACCGGGCGGGGATGCCGATGCCGGTATCCTCGACCATGAGGAGGATGGAGCTGGGCAGGCGTTTTACCGTTACGGAGACCCTTCCGCCGGGCCGGTTGTAGCGGACCCCATTTTCCATCAGGTTGACGAGGATGTGGCGCAGGTCGGCGGGGTCGATGAGCAGGGAACAGTCGTCCCCGGATACGTCGATCTCCACCTGCCGCTCCCGGGCCTGGGGAGATAGATCTTCCGCTGCCTCCCGCGCTGCGCCAAGCAGGGAAAGGGGGACGGAGGGGGTCGGGCGCAGACCGGATTCCAGGGCGGAGAGCATCAGGATATCCTCCGTGAGGGTCATCATGCGCTCCGATTCCTTGACGATGCGCCCCAGATAGTCCTTTTCCTTTTCCGGATCCCGCACAACGCCGGAGGAGAGCAGCTCCGCAAAGCCGCGGATGGAGGTGATGGGGGTCTTGAGCTCATGGGAGGCGTTGGCCACGAATTCCGACCGGATCTGTTCGGTGCGGCGCAGCTCGGTGACGTCGGAAATGACCATCAGCACGCCGGGGGCGCGCTCCCCGCGGTCGAAGGCGGCGGGGGATACCTTAATGGCGAGGACGGTGCCGGAGTCGCCGTAGGGCGTGTAATCGAACAGCAGGGAAGAGCCCTGCATCGCCTCCTGCACCGCTTCCAGCACGCGGACGTGATGGGTGAGCAGGGAAAGGTTCTGCCCGGTTTCAAAGTTGCGCACCTCCATGAGCAGGGCCGCGCTGCGGTTAAAATAGAGCACATTCAGGGCGCGGTCGATGAGCAGGACGCCCTCCTCCATGTGGGAGAGGATGAAGCTGGTTTTCTCTTTTTCATAGGAGAGCTCCTGTACCCCGCGGGAAATGCGCTGGGACATGGCGTTGATGCTGGAAACGATGCCGTCCAGCTCGTCAAAGCCCGCAGGCGGCACCTCCGGCGCGCCCGGCTCTTCGGCGGTCTGCCGCAGCAGGGCCGCCGTTTCGTTTAAAGGATGCAGCAGGGCCCGGGCGGAGCGCCTGGCCAGCAGGGCGGAAAAGGCCAGCGCCGCCAGGATCCCCAGCAAAAACGCCGGGAAGATGCGCCGCAGATTCTGACGCAGGGTGGAGCCCGCCACGGCGATACGCAGGATAGATCCGTCTTCATCCGCCCTGGCAATGTACAGCATCCGGGTGTCCAAGGTACCGGAGCGGCGCATATCCACCCCGATGCGCCCCGCGGCGGCGGCGGCCACTTCCGGGCGGCCCAGATGGTTTTCCATGCTGGAAGGGTCGGCCAGGGAGTCCCCCGTGACCGTTCCATCCGGGGCGATGATGGTGATCCGGTAGCTTTGGAACAGATCTGCCAGACGCCTTGCCAGCCCGGCGGGATCTTCCGACAGGTCGTACTGGCGCAGGGCGGCCCCAGCCTCCGCCGCCGCGGTATCGGTGAGTTCCCGTTCCTGCACCGTACCGATAATGGCCGCCGAGATGACGCTGCACAGCAGCAGGGCGGCCAGGGAAACCAGAAAAAGCTGGATAAAGATGCGTTTTTTCAACAGTCACCCTCCTCTGCCAGGCAATTACCGGCCCTGACCCTCCAAAAAGGTGTAGCCGACGCCCCGGACAGTTTTGATATAACGGGGCAGGTCGGCGTTGTCGCCAAGCTTTCCCCGCAGGCTTTTGATGTGCATATCCAAGGTGCGGGTCTCGCCGGCAAAATCGATGCCCCAGATGCGGTTGAGGATCTCGTCCCGGGGCACCACACGGTTGCGGTTGCCCATCAAAAGCTCCAGCAGCTGATATTCCTTTAGGGTGAGTTCCACCCGGCTCCCGTCCTGCCACACCTCGTGGCGGGCGCAGTCGATGCGGATGCCGCCGCAGGAAAGATCCTGCGGGATGGGCGCGCCGGCCGCCTCCCCGTGGCGCAGGGCGGTGCGCACCCGGGCGGTGAGCTCCAAAATGCCGAAGGGCTTTGGAATGTAGTCGTCGGCCCCGCAGTCAAGGCCCCGCACCCGGTCCACCTCGCTGGTGCGGGCGGTGAGCATGATCACCGGAAGCCGGGCGGTATCCGGCCTTTTGCGGATCAGGCCCAGGGCGGCGATCCCGTCCATGCCGGGCAACATAATGTCCAGCAGGATAAGCTGGGGACGGCTTTTTTCCAGCGCCGCCAGCATGTCCTCCGCCTGGGGGAAGGCCTGTACCTCGTAGGAGAAGGATTCCAGGGTGCAGGTGATCAGCTCCCGGATATCCTCGTCGTCCTCCACCACATAAATCAGCTGTGCCAATTGCATTCGCTCCTCAAAATTTAAAATAGGGCGGCCCGCTTTTTAAAGGATGCGGGTGTTTTTGTATTCCCCGGTGATGGAAAATTCCACCCACTCGCAGATGTTAACGGCGTGGTCGCCGATGCGCTCTAAGTATTTTGCCATCATCATCACATCAATGGCCTGGTCGGCGTGATCCGCCGAGCTTTGCAGCAGGGAGATCAGGTCGGAGCGCACCTTCAGGAAAAGGGCGTCCACTTCGTCGTCCTGCTCCATGGTGCTCCGCGCAAGCTCCAGATCGTTTTTCACAAAGGCGGTGACGCTTTTGTGCACCATATCGGAGGCGACCTGCGCCATCATGGGCAGGTGCTTGGCCATGGAGGGGGATTCCCCGTCGGTAAAATGCATGGTGATATCGGCGATATCGGCGGCCTGGTCGCCGATGCGCTCCATGTCGGTGATGATCTTCAGGGCGGTGGAGATGGCGCGAAGATCCCCGGCCACAGGCTGTTGGCGCAGCAACAGGTTAAGGCAGCGGGATTCGATATCCTTCTCCATGCGGTCTACGGTTTGGTCGCCGTCGATGATGCCCTGGGCCTGTTCCCGGCTGTGCATCTCCAGCGAGCGCACCGATTTTTCTATGGCGTCTTCGATCATGCCGCCCATGCGGACGAGATCGTTGTGCAGGGCCTGAAGTTCGTTGTTAAATGCCATTCTGGCGGTCATGGTGGTTCCTCCCTGTTTCTGTTTTCAGTATAGTCAAAAAAGAGCGGGATGACAAGGAATTTGCCGGATTATCCAAAACGGCCGGTGATATAATCTTCGGTTCGTTTATCCCGCGGCATGCTGAAGATCTGCTCGGTGGGGCCGTACTCCACCATTTCCCCCACCAGGAAGAAGGCAGTGGAATCGCTGATACGGGCGGCCTGCTGCATGTTGTGGGTGACGATGGCCACGGTGTATTTGTCCTTGAGCTCGCTCATCAGGTCCTCGATTTTCATGGTGGAGATGGGGTCCAGGGCGCTGGTGGGCTCGTCCATCAGCAGCACCTCGGGCTCCACAGCCAGGGCGCGGGCGATGCACAGGCGCTGCTGCTGCCCGCCGGAAAGGCCCATGGCGGATTTTTTCAAACGGTCCTTCACCTCGTCCCACAGCGCCGCGCCTTTCAGGGATTCCTCTACGATGCCGTCCAGCACGGTGCGGGAGCGCATCCCGTGGATGCGGGGGCCGTAGGCGATGTTGTCGTAGATGCTCATGGGGAAGGGGTTGGGCTTTTGGAACACCATGCCCACCTTTTTGCGCAGCAGGGTGACGTCCACCTTGGGGGAATAAACGTCCTCGCCATAGAGGGTGACCTTCCCCTCGATGCGCACGCCCGGCACCAGGTCGTTCATGCGGTTGAGGGTCTTGAGGCAGGTGGATTTTCCGCAGCCGGAGGGGCCGATGAGGGCGGTGATGGTTTTCTCTTTGATCTCAAAGGAAACATCTTTGAGCGCGTGGTTTTCGCCGTAAAAAAGGTTCAGCTTTTCAATGGAAATTGCGGTTGGCATAAGCGGCAGGCTCCTTCCTGTATTTGGGCTCCCGGGGGGAGGTCAGTTTTTTGAGATACGGCGGCTGATCAGGCGGGTAAGCAGGTTGATCAGCAGGACGATGACCACCAGCACCAGGGCGATGCCGAAGCCCTCGTTGATGTATTTGCCGTTGGAAACGCCGAAGTACATCTGCACGGTAAGGGTGGCGCCGGAAGTCCCGGCGTGGGTGAAGAGGTTTTTGGGCAGGTTGGTGGAGGCCCCGGCGGTAAAGATCAGGGCGGCGGATTCCCCCACGATGCGCCCGATGGAGAGGATCACCGCGGTGAGGATGCCCGGCAGGGAGCTGGGCAGCACGATGGTGCGGATCATGTACCATTTGGTAGCCCCAATGCCCAGGGCCCCTTCCCGGAAACTTTCCGGTACGGTTTTCAGGGCCTCCTGGGTGGTGCGGATGATGATGGGCAGCACCATGATGGTGAGGGTGAGGGAGCCGGTGAGGATCGAATACCCCAGGCGCATGGCTTCGCCGAAGAAGATGGCGCCGAACAGGCCGTAGATGATGGAGGGGATGCCGGAGAGGGTCTCGATGGTAAATTCGATGCATTTGACCAGATGTCCCCGGCGGGCGTATTCCTCCAGATAGATGGCGCCGCCGATGCCGATGGGCGTAGCCAGCAGCAGGGTGATGAACACGATATACAGGGTGTTGATGATGCTGGGCAGGATGCCGTATACCTGTTTCAGAGAGCTGGGCACGCTGGAGAGGAACTGCCAGCTGAGCTGGGGCAGGCCGCGGTAGAGGATGTAAAGGAGCATGGCGGCCAGGATGAACACCGTCCCGGCGGAACACAGGTAGATGAGGGTTTTCATAAGGCCGTCCAGAGGGCGGCGGCGGTGTTCACAAAGGGAATGGTTCATCGTTTTTCACCGCCCTTCTTCAAAAAGACATTGAGCACGATGTTGATGGCCATGATGAACAGGAACAGCACCAGGCCGATGGAAAACAGAGCCTGGCGGTGAAGGCCGCTGGAATAGCTCATCTCGGTGACGATGCCGGTGGTGAGAAAACGCACGCTGTTAAAGGGGAAAGGCGGGTTCACCACGTTGCCGGATACCATCATAATGGCCATGGCCTCGCCGATGGCGCGGCCGATGCCCAGCACAACGCTGGTGATGACCCCGGAGCGGGCCGCGGGGATCATCACCCGGAAGATGGTTTCCATATGGGTGGCGCCCAGGGCCAGGGAGGCCTCCTTGTATTCCTTCGGCACCGCCCGAAGGGAGGTCTCGCTGACATTGATAACGGTGGGCAGGATCATAATGGCCAGGACGATGACGGCGGAGAGCAGGTTTGCCCCGCCGGTAAACTGATGGCTGGGGTCGTCCCGGAACAGGGCGGTCTCAATTTTTTGCATCACGGGCACCAGCAGGATGGCGCCCAACAGGCCGTAGATGACCGAAGGGATGCCGGCCAGCAGTTCCACGGCGGGCCGTACAAGGGCGTAGACCCTTTTGGGGGCCAGCTCCGAGAGGTACACCGCCGTAAGCAGGGCCACCGGCACGCCCAGCAGGATGGCGAGGAAGGTGCCGGTGATGGAGGTGAGGATGATATACAGGATCCCGAAGGAAGGGTTGTCGGCGGTGGGACGCCAGAGGGTGCCGAACAAAAACTCCTTCAGGCCGATCTCATAGATGGCAGGAGATCCGGAAACGACCATGTACAGGGCGATGCCGAGCACGGCGGCCACGGCGAAGAGGCCGCAGACAAGGAAAATAACGTACATCACGGTTTCCAGCAAGGTGCGGGTTTTGTGGCTGCCCATAATGGTGGGGGCAGCAGAGGAGGCGGATGAAGCCAAAGCGATTGCTCCTTTCCTATTGAAGGCTTTGAGAAAAACGGCCTGTTGCTGCTTCGCCCCCAGGCTTTGGGAGCCTGAGGGCGAAGGGAGCAGGGCTTATGGGGGATCGCCTGAAAGAAAGCGTTGGAAGCAGGTCAGGCTACGGTGATGAGTTTGAGAGATTTGACGATGGCCTGGCCGTCGGCGGAGAGAGCGTATTCCAGGAAGGCCTGGACCTCAGGTTTTACTTCGCCCTCTTTGACCGCCATGATGAAGGGGCGGGAGAGCTTGTAGGTGCCGGCGACGATGTTCGCCTCGGTGGCTTCGGCGGAATCCAGGGTCATTTTCTTTACGGTGTCGTCGGAATCAGCGGCCTCCAGGGAGACATAGCCGATGGCGTCGGGGGTGGAGGCCACGGCAGTTTTTACACCGCCGGTGGAATCCTTCTCCTGGGCGTAGACGCAGGCGTCTTTTACGCCAACGATCTCTTCAAAAGCGCCGCGGGTACCGGAGGCGGCGTCACGGCCGATGACAACGATGGGGGCGTCGGCTCCGCCGACTTCGCTCCAGTTGCTGATCTCGCCGGTGTAGATCTTCGCCAGCTGCTCCATGGTCAGGCCGGAGGCGGTGTTGGCAGTGTTGACGATCACGGCGATGCCGTCGATGGCCACAGTGGTGGGAACCAGGCCGGTTTCTTCGTCTTTCAGCTCACGGGAGGAGTTGCCGATGTCGGCTTTGCCTTCCTGGGCGTCCTTAATGCCTTGGCCGGAGCCATTGAACTGGGGGTCGATGGTGACGCCGGGTTTTTTGGCCATGAAGTCTTCAGCCATGGCCTTGACCAGCTCTTCCATGGAGGTGGAACCGGACATGGAGATGGCGCCGGTCAGGCTGCTGCCGGTGTCGGAAGAGGCAACAGAGGATTCGGGGGTGCTGCTCTCGGGAGCGGAGGGAGCGCTGCTGCTTTCAGAGGGGGTAGAGGCGCAGCCGGAGAAGACGGCGGTCATCATGGCGGCGGAAAGGACGCCGCAAAGGATCTGTTTGAGTTTCATCATTCATTCCTGCCATTTCTGTCGAAGTTTCGACTTGTTTTTGTTTTTTTGATTGGGTCGTGGATGTTTTCCACGGTCTCTATTGTAAAGAAAGGATGGCGCTGCCAATACCAAACCGCGGTAAATGTTCTGTAAAAATCATGTAAAACCGCCTTTTGGCCCCGCTTTTTCAAAGGCCGCGCAAGGCTTTACAAGGCCTTTACAAAGGCGGAAAAAAGTACGTCCTCGGTTGTAAAACGGCGCAAAAACAGGTAGAATAGAAACAAGAAAGCGCAAGGGGGAATGGACATGGGAAAGAAGGCTGTAGTCCTGGGCGGCGGCGGCTCCCGCGGCTCCTATCAGGTGGGGATCTGGCGCGCGTTGGACGAGCTGGGCTTTGATTACGAGATCGTCACCGGCACCTCGGTGGGCGCTCTCAACGGCGCGCTGATGACCCAGCGCGACATCGAGAAGGCGGAGGAGATGTGGGCCCAGATCAAAACGGCGGATATCATGGATATCGACGTCACCGATACGGTGGGCAGCGCCCGGGACTTCACCGGGAAGCTGGGGGCCTTTTTGGGGGAAATGGCGAAGAACGGCGGGGCGGATCCGCGCCCCCTGGAGGAGATGCTGCGCCGGTTCATCGACGAGGATAAGATCCGCCGCTCCAACATCGATTTTTCCTTTGTGACGGTGGAGTACCCTTCCCTGACGGCAAAATTCATCACCAGGGATACCCTGCCGGAGGGGGAACTGGTGGATTTCCTGATGGCCAGCGCGGCCTGCTTCCCAGCGATGAAAGCCAGGGTGATCGGCGACAAAAAATATCTGGACGGCGGCTATCAGGACAACGTGCCAGTGGAACTGGCCATCGATATGGGGGCCGACGACATCATCGCAGTGGACCTGGAGGCCATCGGCCGGGTGCGCCCGGTGCGAAATGCAGGCGGGGTACGCATCCGCACCATCCGCAGCCGCTGGGACCTGGGCGTGTTCATCCTCTTTGACAGCGCCACCGCCCGGCGGAATATGCGCCTGGGATATCTGGACGCCATGAAGGAATTTGGGCGGCTGGACGGCTGGGCCTATGCGTTTCATCCCGGGGAGATCGGCCGCTGCACGAAGAGGCTGGAGAAATATTTTGACATGGTCAGCGCCAAAACGGGCCTTTATCTCGCCAAAGCCCGCGCCACCCCAATGGAAGCCATCGCCCGCAAAAAGCTGGGGGAGCTGGCTTTGCGCATTGGACGGGTGACGCCGGAAAATCTGACGCTGGCGGGGATGGAGAGCGCAGGGCGTATCTTCGGCCTTTCGCCGGAGGAAGTCTACACTGCGGAGGAGTTTAACGCCCGCCTTGCCGAGGCTCTGGGAGCGCTTCCGGTCATGGCGGACGCGGCGGTGCTCAGCGCCATGGAGGCGGTCAAAAAGCCCAAGGAGCTTCGCAAACTGATCCGGATGGTGGACAAACGCCATGTGGTAAGTTTTTGCTATCAGCAGCTGGGCCGCCTTTTTGCGGGACGGGAAAATTCCGCCGCCCGAGCCATTTTGTTGGCGGCGGCAGTGCCGGAGGCTTTTTTGGCCGCCTGCTACTTTTATTTGCTGTATTTGGAGGAGATCCAGGGCTGAGGGCCCCGGTTTCCGCAAAAAGGCTGTCCCGGGGAAGGTACAAGCCGGGACAGCCTAAAAAAAACGCCGGAGATGATCCGCAAAATCATCTCCGGCGTTTTTTGTGTTCGTACTGGTTGGCACAGGGTCTCTTATTTCTTCCAGGAATCCACCTTGTCGCGGATCTTGGCCAGCTCTTCGGGGATCCGGATGCTCTGAGGGCAGTGGGACATGCAGACGCCGCAGGCGACGCAGCTGTGCATCAGGGCGCCCTCAGGCGCCTGCGCCAGGGCCTTTTTGTAGTCGCCCTTTTCCCGGGTGACGGCGTATTCGTTATAGAGCTTGAACATCAGGGGGATATCCACCCCGGCGGGACAATCCATGCAGTAGCGGCAGCCGGTGCAGGGGATGGTCACGTGGCGCTTGTAGGCCTCCAGGGCTTTTTCCACCACGGCGTGATCCACCGGGGAGAGAGGGGAAAAAGCCTCCATGGTGGCCACGTTATCCCGCAGCTGCTCCATGTTGGACATGCCGCTGAGCACGGTCAGGACGCCGGGCAGGCTGGCGGCGTAACGGATGGCCCAGGACGCCGGAGAACGGCCGGGGGCGGCCTCCTGGAAGATCCGGTTGGATTCGGGGCAGGGGTCGGCCAGAGCGCCGCCGCGCACCGGCTCCATGACGATGACCGGCAGGCCGCGGGAAGTGAGGATCTCATACTGCTCTTTGGCCTTTTGGGCTGTCCAGTCCAGATAATTGAGCTGGATCTGGGCAAAATCCCAGGGATACCAGGTCAGGACCTCCTCCAAAATGGGGAGGGTCGCGTGGAAGGAAAAGCCCAGACGGCGGATACGCCCGGCCTTTTTTTGCTCGTCCAGATAATCGATGACGCCCAGATCTTTATATTTGCGGTAATTGCTTTCGCTCAGGGAATGGCAGAGATAAAAATCGAAATAATCCACCTGGCAGTTGGCCAGCTGCTCCTCAAAGATCTTGACCGCGTCCTCCCGGCAGGTCAGATCCCAGCCGGGCATTTTGGTGGCCAGCAGATAGGAATCCCGCGGGTATTTTTTAAGGGCGGGGCCGATAAAGCGTTCCGAGGTGCCGCCGTGATAGACATAGGCGGTGTCAAAATAGTTGACGCCGTGGGCGTAAGCGTAATCCACCATTTCCTGGGCGGCGGCAAGGTCGATATCCTCTTTGTCGGGAGAAACTTTGGGCAGGCGCATACAGCCGAGTCCCAGCAGGGAAACGGCGGCGCCGGAACTGCGGTACGTTCTTTTTTCCATGGCGGCATTCGCTCCTTCGCATAATGGGGGGCACAGGCCCTTGTGACTTTATTGTCCTGCATTTGGGGGGCGAAGTCAAGAGGAGGAGGCTTTTTTTCGGGGAGAAATGGGTGTATAATACGGATAAGATCCGCCGGGCGGAAAGAAAGGAGCGCTGTTTTATGCTGAAAGCGGGAGACCGGGCGCCGGGCTTTGCCCTGCCCGACCAGAACGGGGAACTCAGAACGTCCCAGGAGTTTGCGGGGCGGCGGTATGTGATCTATTTTTATTCCAGGGATAATACCTCCGGCTGTACCAGGCAGGCCCTATCCTTCCGGGAGCTGTACGGAGAGTTCCAGGAGCTGGGCGTCCCGGTGATCGGCGTCAGCCGGGACAGCGTGAGATCCCATGAGGGCTTTGCGAAAAAGCAGGAGATCCCCTTCCCCCTCCTCTCAGATCCGGAGACATCCGTCCTTCAGGCCTACGGCGTCTGGCAGGAAAAAAAGCTTTACGGCAAGGTCTCCATGGGCGTGGTGCGCACAGCCTATCTTGTGGGGGAGGACGGCGTGATCCTCAAGGCCTATCCCCGGGCAAAGCCGGATACGAACGCCGGGGAGATCCTCTCCTGCCTGCGGGAGAAGTAAAAAAGGGGAGGGGTAGCCCGATGGAGGAAATGAAGCGGCTGAAGGCGCTTTTGGCCGACAGCCGCCGGATCGTCTTTTTTGGCGGCGCCGGGGTCAGCACCGAAAGCGGCATCCCTGATTTTCGCAGCGTGGACGGGCTTTACCGCGCCCGCTGGAAGTATCCGCCGGAGACCATTCTCAGCCACGAGTTCCTGATAGAGCGGCCGGAGGATTTTTATGAATTCTACCGGGAGAAGATCCTTGTTTTTGGAGCGCGGCCCAATCGGGCCCATCTGGCGCTGGCGGAATTGGAGCGGCAGGGAAAATTGCTTGCGGTCGTCACCCAGAACATCGACGGGCTGCATCAGGCGGCAGGCAGCCGCCGGGTGTTGGAGCTGCACGGCTGTACCCGGCGAAATTACTGCATGGCGTGCGGGCGGGAATATTCCGCAGAGGATATCCTGGCCTGCGCCGGGGCGCCGCGCTGCGCCTGCGGCGGAATGATCCGCCCGGATGTGGTGCTTTATGGCGAGGGCCTTGACGGGCGCGTTGTGAAAGAGGCGGTGGGGGCCATCCGCCGGGCGGACCTGTTGGTCGTCGGCGGCACCTCCCTGGCGGTTTACCCGGCGGCGGGGCTGATCGACTATTATGCCGGCGGGGAGCTGGCGCTCATCAACCGGGATCCCACCCCGGCGGACGGCCGGGCCACCTTGCTCATCCGCGGTTCCATCGGCGAGGCGCTGGGGGAATGCGTGGAGCCGGGGCGGTGAGCCTGCCCGGAAAACAGGAAATCAAAAGGCAGGGGGGTAGCCCGATGGAGGAAAAAATCACCCAGGGGGAGTTTTTTGACCGGGTCTATCAGGCGGCGGCGCAGATCCCCAGAGGGCGCGTCACCACCTACGGGCAGCTGGCGTTTTTGGCCGGATACCCCCGAAGGGCCCGTATGGCGGGGCGCGCCATGGCGTTTGCGCCCCAGGGGCTGCCCTGTCACCGGGTGGTCAACAGCCAGGGGCGCACGGCGCCCGGCTGGGCGGAACAGCGGCGGCTGTTGGAGGCGGAAGGGGTGGCCTTTCGGGAAAACGGCTGTGTGGATATGAAACGCTTTCGGTGGAAACTTTTTTAACAGGGCGCGGGGACGCAAAAAAAGCGCCGCAGCTCTCTGCGGCGCTCAAAAGGCGTTACCGGGCGCTTTCCCCGCCGGGGGATAGGAGATGCTCCGCGCAGGCGCGCAGCTCCTCCTCGGAATTGATGGTCACGTCGGTCTGGGATATGGTCTCCTTCACCCATTGGGGCAGGGAGTTAAAATAAGCGTTGCCGGTGATGTTTTTTGCAAACGCGCTGTCCTTCATGGCACTCACCTTTCTATTAGGATGCCGCTGCGGCGGTAAAGGTAGTATGTGCGCCGGAGAAAGGAATATTTGCGCCGAGGGGACAAAAATCAGCGGAGTTTTATGTTTTTGAGAAAGCCCGGGGACAAAAAGGAACAGAAAGGGGAGCGGAGATATGATGGATGTAACGGCGCTGGGGGAACTGCTGATCGACTTTACCCCCTGTAGGGAAGTGAAAAGCGAAAACCCGGTTTTTGAGGAAAACCCCGGCGGCGCGCCCTGCAATGTGCTGGCCATGCTGGCACGCTGCGGGCGCAGGACGGCCTTTATCGGCAAAGTGGGGGAGGACGCTTTTGGCCGCCGCCTGCGTTCGGTCATCGAAGGGGCGGGCATCTGCGCCGACGGGCTGACGGCGGACCCCACCTGCAACACCACCCTGGCTTTTGTCCATCTGGACGAGCGGGGCGAGCGCAGTTTTTCCTTTGTGCGCCGTCCGGGGGCGGACACCCTTTTGCGGCGGGAGGAGATCCCGCCCGAGCTCCTGCAGACGAGGATCTTTCACTTCGGCACCCTCTCCATGACCGGCGAGCCCGCCCGGGACGCTACCCGCTTTGCCGTGGAAGAAGCGAAAAAGGCGGGGGCGCTGATCTCCTTTGACCCCAACTGGCGCCCGCCCCTCTGGGAAAGCCTGGAGGCGGCCCGGGAGCAGATGCTGTGGGGCATCGGCCGCTGCGATATCCTGAAAATATCCGACGACGAGATCTTGTTTCTCACCGGGGAGCGGGATGTGCAGGCCGGCGCGCGGCGCCTGCTGCAATACGGAAGTCCCCAGATTCTCTTTGCCACCTGCGGGCGGGAGGGGAGCCACGCGCTTTGGCGGGGAGAGTGGTACTCAGCCCCGGCCTTTTCGGTGCGCTCTATCGATACCACCGGCGCGGGGGATGTGTTTATGGGCGCGGCCCTGCATTGCCTGCTGGACGGAGGGCCAAATGCCCTGACGCCGGAGAAGGTGGAGGAGACTTTGCGCTTTGCGGGGGCGGCGGCAGCCATCGTCACCACCCGCCGGGGGGCCATTCGTTCTGTTCCGACCCTGGCGGAAATTGCCGCCCTGCGGGCGGGCGAGGTTTTTTGACAAAAAGCCGCCCACGGCGGAAAAAGGGCGGCGGCTGGGCCCGTTCCTGGGCTCAGCCGCCGCTTTTTGGCTTTTTAGGAAATGGCCTGGCCGCCGTTTTCATCAAGGAGCTCAAACACCTTCAATGTTCCGTCGATGCAGATTTCGAGGGAGTCCTCCGGCCCGTACTGATAACCATATCCGCTGCCAAAGTTGGATTGGCCGTTTTCCGACGGGGTCTCCGCAATGTCCACAGTGGAGCGGATCTCCCCATCCATGACGCCGCATCGCCCGTCCCGGATGATCTCCCGGTTGGCGTCGCCGTACAGCTTCCCGTCCACCATCACCATGGGAAGCGGCTCTTTGGAAAATTCCGGTGCCCGCTCCAACAGGGAGAGCTCAAAGGCAGAATCGATCTGAGCGGGGTAGCTTTCGGCGATCCCGCCCAGATAGCCGATACGGATCCGATCCCCCGGGGCGGCCGTGCCGAGGTACTGCAGAGATCCTTCCTCCCCGACGTCCGCTGTCCCAACAACGATCTGATCGGCGCTTTTTCGCTCATCCGTCCCGGCGTCGGGCTCCACCAGCAGGGCGCTTTCCTGCACCTCTAACACAGTCGCTTCAAAATAATACTTCTGGGCGGAGACCTCCGTGGTCATTTTTTCCGCGCTGCATCCGGCGGACAGGGCGATGAGCGCCGGAAGGAGAAACAACAGGGCCGCGAATTTTTTCATAATATCCACCTCGTTTGTTTGAAAAAACGCCCCGGGCTTTGGGCGGCCCGGTTTTCCGCTTTCTGAAAAGAAAGTGCGTCAAACCCGGGGATTTCCTGCATCCCCCGGAAAATAAAGCCGCCGGCGGGGCGGAACGGGCGCAAGACCGCCCTGCCACTTGCTTTTTAAAAAAATATACGTTATATTATATTGATACGCATTTTTGTTGGAAATGTAAATTGATCCGGAGGAAATTCATGAACGAAGCGCGAGAAAACAAAATGGGGACAGCCCCCGTCCGGCGGCTGATCCTTTCGATGTCCCTGCCTGCGATGATCTCCATGCTGATCCAGTCCATGTACAACATTGTGGACAGTATTTTTGTGGTTCGGCTGGGGGAAAAGCGGTTTGAAGACGCCAACCGGGCGGCGGAGCACGGCCTGGTGCTGGGGGCCGGGATGTGGCTGCTGTTTGCCCTTTTTGCCGTCCTGTTTACAAAGCCGTTTTTTAACGCCTTTACCAGCGAGACCGATATCGTCGCCATGGCCTGCGATTACACCTACGTCGTCATGATATTTTCCTTCGGCGGCCTGATCCAGATGATCATGGAAAAGACCCTGCAGGCCACCGGCAACATGATCTTTACCATGATCGTCCAGATTGTGGGGGCGGTGACCAATATCATCCTGGATCCAATCATGATCTTCGGGCTGCTGGGCTGTCCGGCCATGGGGGTGAAGGGGGCGGCCATCGCCACCGTCATCGGCCAGATCGCCGCCATGGCCCTGAGCCTGGTGTTCCTGGTTTGCTTTAAGCACAGCATCCAGGTGAAACTCCGGGGCTTTCGCTTTCGCTGGCAGGTGGTCAAGGAGATCTACGCCGTGGGCCTGCCCGCCATTGTGATGCAGTCCATCGGTTCTGTTTTGACGGTGGCTCTTAACGGGATCCTCATCGGCTTTTCCTCCACGGCGGTGGCGGTGCTGGGGATCTATTTTAAGCTTCAGTCTTTCGTATTTATGCCGGTGTTTGGCCTGAACCAGGGGGTCATGCCCATTTTGGGCTACAATTACGGGGCCCGCAACCACAAGCGCCTGTGCGATGCCTTTAAGTTTGCCATGCTGTGCGCTGTGGTGCTGCTGGGGCTGGGCGCGCTGATCTTCTTGTTCTTCCCCACCCAGCTGCTCCAGATCTTTGACAGCTCCCCGGCCATGATGGAGATGGGTATCCCCGCCCTGCGGATCATCAGCCTCAGCTTTTGGGGCGCCAGCTTCGGGATCATGTCCTCCACCCTGTTCCAGTCGGTGGGCAAGGGCATGTACAGCATGGTGGTCTCCATCCTGCGCCAGCTGGCGGTCATCCTGCCGGTAGCGTGGCTGCTGGGCCGATTTTTTGGGCTTGCCGCGGTTTGGTATGCCTTCCCCATTGCGGAGGTCGCCGGGGCCGCCATTACGGCGCTGCTGCTGGCGCGGGTGTTCCGCACACAGATCTCTCCCCTGAAGGCGGAGGGCCGTTGAGTTCCCTCTTTTTTGAAGGAGGAGGATCGGTTTTCGCGGGGATCCCGCTGTTTTGGAGAAAGAAGGGTGAAAATGAGCAAGAAGGAATCGAACGGCCGCATGGACATGACCCAGGGCAGCCCCCTGGGCCTGATCATGGCTTTTTCCTGGCCGCTGATCCTTGGAAACCTGCTGCAGCAGGTATATAACATGGTGGACAGCGTCGTGGTGGGCAACTATGTGGGCAAAAGCGCCCTGGCCGCCGTGGGCAGCGGCTCGCCGGTGGTGTTTATGCTGGCGTCTCTGTTCATGGGCCTGGGGACCGGCTCCACGGTCATGATCTCTCAGTACTTCGGCGCCGGGGACGAAGCGCGCATGAAGCGGACGGTGGACACGGTGTACACCTCCATGATGGTGGGCGCGGTGCCATTATCCCTGATCGGCGTATTTTTGAGCGCGCCCCTGCTGCGCCTGCTCAATGTGCCGGAGGAGATCTTTTACGAATCCTGGCTGTATATGGTCATCATTTTCGCCGGGATGATCGGCACCATCGGCTACAACATCAACGCTGGCATCCTGCAGGGCCTGGGGGACAGCAAAACGCCGCTGCTCTTTTTGGCGCTGGCCTGCGGGATCAACATCGTGCTGGATCTGCTGTTTGTGGCGGTGTTCCGCTGGGGTGTGGCCGGGGTGGCCATCGCCACCATCATCGCCCAGGCTTTTTCCTGGGTCTTTGGGATCTTTTATATCAACGCAAAGCATCCCACCCTGCATGTGAGCCCCTTTTGCTTCCGCTTTGACAAAGAGCTGTTCCGGCAAAATATGCGCCTGGGGATCCCCATCGGCCTGCAGCAGGCCCTGTTCTCTGTGGGCTCCATGGTGCAGCAGTCCCTGGTCAACAGCTACGGGTCAGATTTTATCGCCGGGTTTAACGTGGCCAACAAGGTGGATATGATCTCCTTTATGCCGGTGCAGAGCTTTGCCACGGCGGCCACCACCTATGTGGGGCAGAACATTGGCGCCGGGCGTATGGATCGGGTCAAAAGCGGGACCCGGGCGGCTATCCTTCTCTCCTGCGCCGTCAGCGTGATCATGGCGCTCATCGTCATCCCCACCGGGCCTATGATGATCCGGGCTTTTGGCGCGGACGACAGCGTGGTGCAGGCGGGCATGGCTTATTTGAACCGCGTCATGCCGGCGTATGTGGTCTTTTCCGTGATGTTTATCCTCAACGGCGTTATGCGCGGCGCCGGTGAAATGACCATCCCCATGATCTCCGCCCTGGTTTCCCTGTGGCTGGCCAGAGTGCCTCTTTCCTACCTGTTTGCCGATCTGTTTGGGCGGGACGAGATGTTTTACAGCTATCTGGTGGGATGGATCCTGGGCCTGCTTATCAGCGCCATTTATTACTTTACCGGGCGCTGGAAGAAAAAGGCGCTTACCTGACAGCCTGGGGCGGCGCGGCATCACATTTTGAAAATTTTTTTATTTCCTGCAATAATTTTTCGTTTTGGGCGTACTACTATAATGCTGCCTTAAAAAGAGGCGGACAACCAAGATACATGGAACGCAAAAAGGAGACAATTTAACATGAAAAAATTTGCACTGATCGCATTGACCCTTGCGCTGGCGGCCGTTATGACAGCCTGCTCCGGCAATAGCAGCAGTTCTTCCTCCGCCCCTGAGAGCTCCACGCCTTCCAGCCAGAGCTCGGAAAGCTCTTCCGAGCCTTCTTCTGAGGAGAGCTCTTCCGCCCCCGAGGCCGGACAGGGCGTCACCCCGGAGGACTTTGTCAACGAAGTGGCGGGAACCATCCCGGACCTCGCCCTGGAACCCATCAGCGAGCAGGTACTGACCGAAATGTATCACGTGAACATGGACGACGTGGAGGAGTATTACGGCGTCATGTCGCTGATCAACGTCCAGGCCTATGATTTTGTGGCGGTAAAGGCGAAGGAAGGCCGCGTGGACGCGGTAAAAGAGGCCCTGGAGACCCGCCGTCAGGACCGCATCGACGAGTTTGCCCGCTACCCTGTGAACAACAACGACGTCAACACCCAGAACGCGCAGGTCATCACCAAAGGCAATTACGTCGTCCTGCTGATCAGCGACGATTACGACACCCCCACCGGAATCCTGGAGAACTATTTTAACGATTAAGCCGGGCAAGGCGTCAAAAAAAGGCGGCCATGGGAAACCATGGCCGCCTTTGGCTTTTCCCGCGGCTGGGGGAGGCCCCCTTTTGGCCGCCGAGAGGGCCAGCCCGATAAAAAGTCCAGTGCCGAAGGCGCAAAAAAACTCCGGCCCGCAGCGGCAAACCTGCCTGCGGGCCGGAGAAAAGACAAGGGGGAAAGGGACGGTCAGGATACGGCAACAGCGTTTGCCACGCCATCGGTCAGTCCGATCGCGCCGCCGTCGACAGGGATTTCTCCGTCTCCGGCGGGAATTTCTCCGCCGTCCACGCCGGGGGTAAGTTCCCCTTCGGCGGGCAGTACGGAGGGATCCTCCGCGGCGAACTGGTAGAGGACGGCGACAAGGATCAGGGCGATAGCCACCACCACCACCGCCATAACGATCAGCAGCTGGCCGCCGGAGTAAAGCCGCGTCTTATTGGGATCGGGATATTTGACCCGGGCGATGATCTTTCCGATGATCCAGCCGAGGATCATTCCCCCCAGGATCCCGCCGATGATGAACAAAAGGGTCTGCACCCATGGAATGGAAAAGATAGACATAAACGCTGTTTCCTCCTTCTATGGCAGCGCCGGTTGCGGCGCGCTCAGACGATCTTCTTACAGTGTAACGGCTTTGCGCCGTTGGCGCAACCCCTTTTTGCGGGTTTTGTCAAAGCGCCGCAAGGTTTTGTTAATAAAACCCCGCGGCAGAGGTTTTTGTTACAGCTTTGGCGCATCCGGCAGAAAAAGGCTCCGGCTTTCTGGAAAACCGGAGCCTTTTTTGAGAAAAGTTTTATTTGATCTTATCAAAATATTTTTGCTCATAAAAGGCAAAGCGCTCGTTGTAATGCTCCGTTTCGCCCTTGTGGATCTTGCGGGTATAAGCGTGCTGGTCGATACCCTGGGCTTCGCCCTCGTGGCCGATGATGTATACGCCGATGTTGGAACAGTGATCGGCGATCCTCTCCATGTTGCCCAGGGCCTCCACAAAGGGGAACCCCGCGTCCACCGTACAGGATCCAGTTTTCAGACGGCTGATGTGACGGGTCTTGAGGGTCTCTTCGATCAGGTCGATGTTCTCTTCCAGGGGCTCGATGTTGACGGCGACGCCGACGTCGCCGTTTTCGGCGGCTTCCACCGCCATGCCGATGATCTCAGCCACAGCGTCGGAGATGACCCGCAGCTCCCCCAGGGCGTCGGCGGAAAAGGCGGTGTTGGTCTCGTAAAGATGCTCGGCGCACTCCTGGATGTTGACGGAATAATCGCCGATCCGTTCAAACTCCCCGGTCAGGTGCAGCAGCTCGGAGATCCGCTTGCTCTCCGTTTCGGTGAGTTCCCGCTCGGTGAGCTTCAGCAGGTAAGCGCTGAGCCGGTCCTCCATTTTGTCGATGGAGTTTTCCACCTCCCGGATGCGCTCGACGGCCTTCAGGTCGTATTTATCCAGCAGGCGCACGCATTCCGAAAAGTTGAGGGCGGCATTTTTAGCCATAAACACCACAGCCTGCATGGCCTGGCCCAGGGCAAGACCGGGGGAGACCAAAAAGCGCTCGTCCAGGATGCTGGTGGAGTCGTCTCCTCCATCGGAAACATCGGAGCGCCGCACCGTCCAGGTGGCCAGCTTCTCCAAGATCTTGTGGAAGGGGATAAACAGCAGGGTGACGGTGATGTTGAACAGGGTGTGGAAGTTGGCGATGCCGCCGCGGGTGATGGGGTCGTCCCAGAAGGAAAAGCCCCAGATGGCTTTGACGGAATAGGTGCCGATCAGGAACACGACGGTGCCGATGATATTGAAATAAAGGTGCACCATGGCCGTGCGTTTGGCGTTTTTGGTGGCGCCGATGCTGGCCAGGATCGGCGTGATGCAGGTACCGATGTTTTGGCCCATGATGATGGGAAAGGCGGAGGAAAAGGTGATGGCGCCGGTGGAGCTAAGGGCCTGCAGGATGCCGACGGAGGCGGAGGAGGACTGGATCACCGCGGTGACCAGAGCGCCGACCAGCACGCCGAGGATCGGGTTTTGCAGGGTGGCAAACATTTCAGAGAAGGCGGGCAGATCTTTCAGGGGCGCTACGGCGCCTTCCATGGTGAACATACCGGTGAAGAGGATGCCGAACCCGATGAGGATCTGGGCCAGTTCCTTCTGGCGGGATTTTTTGGCGCTCATAAAGAGGATAACGCCGACGACGATGACCATGGGGGCCAGAGAAGTTGGCTTGATCAGCTGCATCCAGAAGTTATCGCTGCTGATATCGGAAAGGCGAAGGATGTGGGCGGTAACGGTGGTACCGATGTTGGCGCCCATGATGACGCCCACCGCGCCGCGGAATTTCAAAATCCCGGCGTTGACCAGGCCCACCACGATGACGGTGGTGGCGGAGGAGCTTTGTACCGCCGCGGTGACCACCGCGCCCAGCAGGACGCTGGTAAAAATGTTGCTGGTAAGTTTTTCCAGGGTCTTTTCCAGCCGTCCGCCGGAAAGCTTTTCCAGTCCGTTGCCCAACAGGGACATGCCGTACAGGAACAGGGCCAGGCCGCCGCACATGTTGAGGATGTCAAAAAAACCGAATTCCATAAGTGCCCTCCAATTCAATCCAAAATAGAAAACACGGGAGTGCGGCGCAGGATAAAAAAACACCGCAGGGCACGGCCATGCCATGCCGGCAGCCAAAATGCTGTCCCAAGGAATTATTATAACAGCACTTCGTGGAGTTTGCACGATTTTTACATAATTTCTCAAAAAAAAACTCCCGGGGCGGCGAATTTTGCCGGATCCCGGGAGGAGCGAAAGGCCTGCCGCAGAGCGGCGGAATAGGGGATGGATCAAAGATCGAAGGGGGAGAGAACGTATCCCTTTTCCCGCAGGGCGTCGATGGCGTCGCCAAGAATATCCGCGTTGGTCGCGGAGACGGCGTGCAGCAGGTAGATGGCGCCGGGATGGGCCTTGTTCAGGATGCTGCTCAAAGCGGCCTCCCGCTCCGGCTGTTCATCCGCGATCCAGTCGCGGTAGGCAAAGCTCCAGAATACCGATCGATACCCCATGGACTGCAGCAGCGCCAGGTCCTGCTCGCAGAATTCCCCCATGGGGAAGCGGAACAGGGACATGGAATAATCAAAATTTTCTTTGACATAGTCGTGCAGTTCCTGCACGTCATCCCGGGCTTCGGTCAGGGGCATGTCCGGAAAGGAGAGATGCTGGGTGCTGTGGTTCCCCACTATATGCCCCTCGTCGATCATGCGGCGGATGAGCTCCGGGTTGGATTTTACATAAGGCATGGTGACGAAGAAAACCGCGGAGACCCCTTTTTCCTTCAAGGTGTCCAGAATGGCGGGGGTATAGCCGTTTTCGTATCCTTCGTCAAACGTTAAGTAGATTTTTTCGCTGGAAGGGGCGATGTACCAGGCGTCGTACTGCCCATATTTTTCCTGATAGGCTTTGGCGCCCTCGGAACGGTTCTCCTGATCCACGGGGCCGCCGGGCCCCCAGCCCAGCTTTTCCCCATCCAGAGCACCGATTTCGGCGAAATCGGTGCTCAGAGTCGGAACATCTGACGAGGAGTCCGAATCGTCGCTCTGAGAGGGCTGGGAGGAACTGACGGAAGAGCTGACAGAGCTGGAAACGGACGAGGAGGCTCCCGAGCCGGAAGGCGCGGAGCTGGAAGAGGATTTGCTGCTGTTGAAACAGGCGGTCAAGGTCAGCAGCGTTGCCATGATCAGCAGGAAGGCTGTGGCGCGTGTCAATTTCATGATCATACCCCCATCGAATATTTTCCGGTTTTCGGCGGCTGCCGCGAGAAAACTGGCAGAACGGCCTTTTTCTTTTTATTCTACCACTTTTCTACAAGAAAACAAAGACGGCAAAACCTGTCTTTTGTCCCGCGGTTAGTATGCGCAGCTTTTGCGGGCGTATGTATGGCGGCGCAAAAAAACGGCGGCTTTTGCATAAGGGCGGGCCTTGCCGGGACGGAAAATTAGGGGTTTTGCACATTGTGAGGGCCGGAAGGTTGTGCTATAATGGTCGCAGAAACATCGTTTTGCCGCGCCCGCCGCCGCTGTTGCCGGGGGCCGCCGGCTGGGACGATCCCGCTTTTCGCCAGGCGAAAAACGGCCTTAAGGAGGTATATTATGAAGCTTCTGGTATTTATTTTGAACAAGACGGAGGCGCTGGACGGCTTTTTGAACGAGCTTGCCCGGCATCACCAAACCGGGGCCACCATCGTCAGCAGCAAAGGGATGATGCGGGCGGTCAGCGATCAGAACGAGCTTTCCTTCCTGAGCTCCCTGCGGGCGATCCTCGACCCGGACCGGGAGGACAACAAGACCATCCTGCTGGTGGTGCGGGACGAAGCGGCCATCGCCACGGTGCGGGAGTGCATCCGCAATACAGTGGGGGATCTTTCCAAGCCCGACACGGGTATTCTGTTCACCGTCCCGGTGGATTATGTGGAGGGCATTAAATTTTAACCATGGAATCGAATCTGTTGTTTTATATTGCGCTTATCCTTTTTTGCGGCCTGGCTTTTGGCCGTTTGGTCAAGCAGATCAAGCTCCCCAACGTAACAGGCTACCTGCTGGCGGGCCTTGTGATCGGCCCCTATCTGTTAAAGCTGCTCCCCGCCGGGGCGGTGGAGGGCATGTCGGCCGTCTCCGATATGGCGCTGGGGTTTATTGCCTTCTCCGTGGGCGGAGAGTTCAAAATGAGCTATTTTAAACGGGTCGGCTTTACCCCCATCGTCATCGCCATCGCCGAGGCGCTGGGCGCTGTGGCGGTGGTGTTTGCGGGGCTGGCCCTCACCGGGCACGACCTGGCCTTTTCCATCGTTCTGGCTTCCATTGCGGCGGCTACGGCCCCTGCCGCCACCATTATGGTCATCAAGCAGTACAAGGCCAAGGGCCCCGTCACCGAGACCCTGCTCAGCGTTGTGGCTTTGGATGACGCGGTGGCCCTGATCGGGTTTGGCTTTGCCGTCACCACAGCCAAAGTCATCGAGCATGTGGCCGGGACTTCGGTGCTGATGTCGATTTTGGATCCGTTTATCGAGGTGGGCCTGGCCCTGCTGGTGGGCGCCGCCCTGGGCGCGGTGTTCGCGGTGCCCCTGCGCTGGTTCAAAAAGGATTCCAACCGCCTGTGCCTGATCATCGCCTTTGTGTTTATGGGCTCCGCCCTGGCCGAGTGGATGAATGTCTCTTCCCTGCTGCTGTGCATGGCCATGGGCGCGGTGTTTGTCAATCTCTACCGCTCCAGCGAAAACATCATGCGCATTGTGGATACGGTAACGCCGCCCATTTATATGATGTTTTTTGTGGTATCCGGCGCGGAGCTGGACGTTACGGTCATCCCCACCATCGGGCTGGTGGGCATTGTCTATGTGATCTGCCGCGTCATCGGCAAAATGCTGGGGTCTACCCTGGGCGCCGTGCTGATGAAAGCGCCTGGGCCGGTAAAAAAATACCTGGGCCCCACCCTGCTCCCACAGGCCGGCGTGGCCATTGGCCTTTCCCTGATCGCGGAATCGGTGGTGCCCCAGTACGCCCAGGTGATCCGGGCGGTGGTGCTGTGCGCTACCTTTATTTATGAGATCATCGGCCCGGCCGTCACCAAGATCTCCCTGCAAAAGGCGGGGGAGATCACCGCTGCGTGACAGGCTGCCGCAGATCGAGAAAGCCCCGCCCAAGCGGCTTTGCCGTTTCGGCGGGTCTTTTCCTCTCTCCGGATCTTTCCCTAAAAAAGCCAGTTTGGAGCCGTGGAACAGCTTTCCCCCCTAAAGGCGTTTCGCCGCCTTTTATCGGAAAGACAGAGGGCCTTTGCAAAAAAACGTGTACTCCCGGAGGATAGTATGATATACTATTACCGTTAATCACGGGCAGTTGCGCTCTTCGGCGCCCAAACTGCCGCCGGGCCATGGGGCTTTAGCAAGTTTTTCCAAAGGAGGCCGGCGCATGTCGGTTTTAAACATTGTGCTGGTGGAGCCGCAGATCCCGCAGAACACCGGCAACATCGCCCGAACCTGTGCCGCCACCGGCGCGCGGCTGCATCTGGTGGGCCCCTTGGGCTTTGTGATCGACGACAAAAAGCTCAAGCGGGCGGGGTTGGATTATTGGCACCTGCTGGATATCACCCACTATTCCGGCCTGGACGATTTTTTTGCCAAAAACCAGGGCAGCTTTTTTTATTTTACCACCAAAGGAAGAAACCTTTACAGCGACGCGAAATATCCGGACGGGGCCTATCTGGTGTTTGGCCGGGAGGACGCCGGGCTGCCGGAGGAGCTGTTGGTGCGGCACCCCGGGGAATGTTTGCGCCTGCCCATGCGGGGGGAAGCCCGCAGCCTTAACCTTTCCAACACCGTTGCCATCGGCGTTTACGAAGCCCTGCGGCAGTGGGGGTTCCCCAGCCTGCAAAACAAGGGCGAGCTCACCCGGTATTCCTGGTAAACGCGCGCGGTTTTTATGATAGGAAAGCTCCCGCAAGGGGAGAAAAAATTCCATGGAGGATCAACAATTTATGGAAAAAATCAAATTCCTGACCGATTCGGCCAGCGATATCCCTCAGCAGGAGGCGGAGGAGAAGGGCATTACGGTGCTCTCTATCCCCATCGCCGTGGAGGGGAAGGGCTATTACGAACGGGTGGATTTTACCAACGAGGAGTTTTACAACATCCTGGCCCGCTGCCAGTCCATCCCGGTCACCAGCCACATCCCCCATTTGCAGTTTGTGGAGGAATACAAAAAAGCGGTGGAGGAGGGGTATACCCACCTGATCTGCGTTACCATCAATTCCAAAGGCTCCAGCATGTTCCAGGCGGCAACCGCCGCCATCGGCATGTTTGCGGAGGAATATCCGGAGCTAGCGGGAAAGCTGGAAGTACATGTGGTGGATTCCCTGTGCTACACCTATTCCTACGGCCTGGCCGTGTCTATGGCGGCGGATCTTGCCCGGGAGGGGAAGGGCTGCGCCGAGGTGCTGGAATTTCTGGACGAATATTTTGCCCGGGTGGAGTCCTATTTTTCCGTCTTTTCCCTGGATTTTGCCAAAAAATCCGGCCGGATCAGCTGCGCCGCCGCTTTTGTGGGCGATGTGCTGGGCCTGCGCCCCATTTTTTCCATCATCGACGGCGAGATGAAGATCGTGGAGAAGGTACGGGGGGATAAAAACGTGGTTCCCCACATGCTTCGCCTTGTTGAGGGCCGGCGGGCTCCCGGCACGCCGTTTTTCTCCATCCGCGCCGCCCGGGACGAGGTGGGCGAGGAGATGCAGCGGCAGACGGAGAGGTTGTTCGGAGAAAAACCCGGCCCGATGGCCTACGCCGGCGCCAGCATTACCATCAATGCGGGCCCCAGCCTGGTGGGGGTCATGATCCTCGGGGAGGACCGGCGCAAAAACGGAGTCCGCCGGGAAGAATGACGAAAACCGAAGCGGTTTAAAAAAGCGCCCGGCAAAGCCGCGCGCCATCTGGATCAGAAATGAAACCCCCGCCGGGCAAAGGATTTCCCGGCGGGGGTTTTTGTGCCGGAGCCCTGGCCAACCGTGCCGCCCTGGTTTTGATATGGATATTTCCCGGGCGGTGGAAAAGCCTTTCGAAGAGCTGGTTGCCTTTGATTTAAGGCAACCGGGCTTTGGCCCCTAAAAAAACGCCGGACAGCGGAAAGACCCGCTGTCCGGCGTTTTTGTTTGCAGATCACTCCGCCGACAGTTCTTCCGCCAGCGCAAGGAGCTGGGCGGAGCTTTCGCCGTTCAGGGCAGATTTGATGGTGACCGTGTTTTCGGCAAAGACGATATCTTTGGATTTTTCGAAGGCCGCTTTCATCAGCTTGGCCGCCATGGGCGCCCAGGTGCCGTTTTCCACAAGGCCTACCCGACGGCGCTGAAAATTCCGCTCGGTAAGATGCTCCAGGAAGGTATTCATGAAGGGGAAAAGCCCGGCGTTGTAGGTGGTGGTGGCCAGGACAAGGCGGTCGTAGCAAAACGCGTCCGCCACGGCGAGGGACATATCGCAGCGGGCCAGATCGTGCGCCGCCACCGCGACCCCGCGCTGGCGCAGAGCCCCGGTCAGCTCCTCCACAGCCTTTTTGGTGTTGCCATAAATAGAGGTGTAGCAAAGACATACGCCCTGCTTTTCCGGGCGATAGGCGGACCAGGCGTCATAGAGGGAGAGATAAGGGGCAAGATCCCCGGACAGGGCTGGGCCGTGGAGCGGGCAGATCAGCCGGATATCCAGCGCCGCCGCCTTTTTGAGCACCGCCTGCACCTGGGGGCCGTATTTGCCCACGATGCCGATGTAATACCTCCGGGCCTCGTCCGCCCATTCGCCGCCGGCGTCCAAAGCGCCGAAACGGCCAAAGGCGTCGGCGGAAAACAGGATCTTCTCGCTGGATTCATAGGTCATCATGACCTCCGGCCAGTGCACCATGGGCGCAAACACAAAATGCAGGGTGTGGCTTCCCAGCTCCAGAGCGTCGCCGTCCTTGACCACCAGCTGCTTTTTGACCTCCAGGGAGGGGAAAAACTGGCCGATCATGGCAAAGGTCTTGGCGTTTCCCACCACGGTGGCCTCGGGGTATTTTTCCACAAAAGCGGCAATAGAAGCGGAATGATCCGGCTCCATATGCTGGACGACGAGATAGTCCGGCGTTTTTCCGGCCAGGGCGTCCTCCAGGTTTTGCAGCCATTGGCCGGTTTTCCGGCGGTCGATGGTATCCATGACGGCGATGGCGCCGTCCAAAATGACATAAGAATTGTAGGACATGCCCTCCGGCACCGCGTACTGACCTTCAAAAAGATCGATCTCGCGGTCGTTGGCGCCGGTATAGACGACAGAATCGGTGATATGCTTCGGCATGAAAGTTCCCTCCCGCAGTATGTTTTGTATAGTCCAATATTATACTCTCCCGGCGTGGCCGGGTCAACAGCTCCCCGCCCGCCCCTCAAAAATAGGCGGCCGCTCCGGGCGGGATCCAAAACAAAAGCCGCCGGGCGTTCTCCGGCGGCTTTTGTCAGCGGGCGAAAAGCCCGAGATCAGAAATCCAGTCTGCTTTCGATGTAGGACACCAGCTCCGCCACGGGGATGCGTTCCTGCTCCATGGAATCGCGGTCACGCACGGTGACGCAGCCGTCGGTTTCGGAATCGAAATCGTAGGTGACGCAGAAGGGGGTGCCGATCTCATCCTGGCGGCGATAACGTTTGCCGATGGAACCGGCGTCGTCGTAATCTACCATAAAATGGCGGCGCAGGGTATCGTACACTTCACCGGCCTTGTCGTTCAGCTTTTTGGAGAGCGGGAGGACGCAGGCTTTGAAGGGGGCCAGGGCGGGATGCAGGTGAAGCACCACGCGCACGTCGTTTTTCTCGGCGTCCACGATTTCTTCGTCGTAAGCGTCGCAAAGGAAGGCCAGGGCCACGCGGTCGGCGCCCAGGGAAGGCTCCACCACATAGGGGATGTAGCGCTCGTTGGTCTCGGGATCAAAATATTCAAGGCTCTTGCCGGAATGTTCCATATGCTGGTTCAGGTCGTAATTGGTGCGGTCCGCAATGCCCCACAGCTCGCCCCAGCCAAAGGGGAAGAGGAATTCGATGTCGGTGGTGGCTTTGGAATAGAAGGAGAGCTCTTCCTGCTCGTGGTCGCGCAGGCGCATGTTTTCCTTCTTCATGCCCAGGGCCAGCAGGAAGTTTTCGCAGTAGCTTCTCCAGTACTGGAACCAGTCCAGATCGGTGTCGGGCTTGCAGAAAAACTCCAATTCCATCTGCTCAAATTCACGGGTGCGGAAGGTGAAGTTTCCGGGGGTGATCTCATTGCGGAAGCTTTTGCCCACCTGGGCCACGCCGAAGGGGAGCTTTTTGCGGGTGGTGCGCTGGATGTTGGCAAAGTTGACGAAGATCCCCTGGGCGGTCTCCGGACGCAGGAAGATCTCGTTTTTGGCGTCCTCGGTCACGCCCTGGAAGGTTTTGAACATCAGGTTGAACTTGCGGATATCGGTAAAGTTGGCGCTGCCGCAGGAGGGGCACTTGATGTTGTGCTCCCGGATGAAGTCCATCATCTGCTCGTTGCTCCAGCCGTCGGCCACGTCGCCGGTGGCGTCTTCAATAAGCTTGTCCGCGCGGTGACGGGTCTTGCAGTCTTTGCAGTCCATCAGAGGGTCGGAAAAACCGCCCACATGGCCGGAGGCCACCCATACCTCGGGGTTCATCAGAATGGCGCTGTCCAGCCCTACATTATAAGGGGATTCCTGGACGAATTTTTTCCACCAGGCTTTTTTGACGTTGTTTTTGAATTCCACGCCCAGGGGGCCGTAATCCCAGGTGTTGGAAAGGCCGCCGTAGATCTCAGAACCGGCGTAGACATAACCGCGGTTTTTGCACAGAGCCACGACTTTTTCCATGGTTTTATCGGAATTGTTCATCATAAGCTGTTTTCCTCCCATTTTTGACGGGCCGGAGCTGTCTCCGCCGGCAAACGCCGGTTTCCCGCCCAATACCTGTATTATTGTACTGTGCCGGTGGCCATAAGTCAAGGAAATCCGCATAAAACCGGCAATTTTGGGGGGCGGAGATCGGAGGGGGCGGGGGAAAACGATTGACAAATCCCCCTGCGTCCCGTATAATATAAAGCACGCCGCTGATAGAAACGGTCTTTTCCCTGCGCTATGGCGGTTTCGATTGATGTGCGGGAGGGCCTGTGTCCGGCGCGTTATCGAGGCGTAGCTCAGTTTGGTAGAGTGCTTGGTTTGGGACCAAGATGCCGCAGGTTCGAGTCCTGTCGCCTCGACCATGTTCCGTTTGTTTTGCCGCGGCGGCGGCCGGTATGCGCTGGTGTAGCTCAGTTGGTAGAGCAGCTGATTTGTAATCAGCAGGTCGGGGGTTCGAGCCCGTCCACCAGCTCCAGAAAAAAGCCCG
>JAQVCU010000025.1 GCA_028689635.1 Oscillospiraceae bacterium | reverse complement strand
ATCATCTGCGAGACCGGGATGGAACTGTACCGCGCCCTGGAGATCCTCCCCGCCCCAACCATGGAGCAGCTGGTGCCCACGGAAGGCGAAGAATTGGCAAGATGGCAAAAGCGGCGGGCGGATATAGCTGCGGCGGGCTTCCAGCACGGGAAATACGAGGGCGATGAGCTGCAGCTCCCGGCGTTTTTCCTGGTCGACGCCACCGGCGTCATCGAAAAAGCCCATTACGCCAGAAACCTGATGGATATGCCAAACATCGACGAGATTTTGGCCATGCTTTGAGCCGGTGGAGAGCCCCATGAGTTTTTGAGGGCCAAAGCCCAACGGATAAAAAAACAGCGGATCCCCCGGGGGGATCCGCTGTTTTTCGGTTTTGCGCCGGAGGTTATCTTCCGGTGCTGGGGTTTGCTTTGGCAGCGCCGGAGACCTGCTCAATCGGCAGTTGGCCGGTGGGCGCGGGCACAGCGCGGGCAGAACCGCAGCCACCACAGCGGTGTTCATCTTTGCTCCGGCAAGATAAAGTGCGGACCGTGCAGAAAGAGGCAGCGTTATTTCGCTCTGAGTACTTTCTCATACAGATTGTACCAGGGCAGCCCGTAGGCTTCGTATCCCAGGCTCTTTGTTGCAAGCAAAGCCTGCCACAAAAACAAGAGGCGGTTTGCACCATTTTTTTAGAACCCATTTTTTAACAACGTCCTGGCAACCAAAACAGAGAGAAGAATGGGCCGCAGGAAACTGGAATTTTCCTACGGCCCATCTTAAAAATAAAAACATTCTTACCAGGCAGGAAACTTGCGCTTTTGGCGTTTTGCGGCGGTCAATCCTCCCTGTTTGCCTCCAGAACCTGTCCGGCCAGGGCTTTTAAGTCTGCCAGGGTGGAGAGGGAGCCGCTGGCGGCGCGGAACTTTGCCGCCCCCCGCAGCCCTTTCAGGTAACAAGCGGCGTGCTTTCGCATCTCCCGCAGGGCGACATGCTCGCCCTTATAGGCACAGGCCATGGCCCCCTGGCGGCACATCACCGCCATTTTTTCTTCCAAAGAAGGCTCTGGCAGCAGCTCCCCCCGCCGGAACCAGGCGTCGAGCTGGGCAAAGAGCCAGGGCGCGCCCAAAGCGCCGCGGCCCACCATGATGAGATCTGCCCCGGTGTGATCGTACATCCGCTGCGCGGAGGCCACGTCGGTGATATCGCCGTTGGCGATGACAGGGATGGAGACGGCCTGTTTGACAGCGCGGATGATGTCCAGATCCACCGGAGGGGCGTACATCTGCTGCCGGGTGCGGCCATGGACGGCCACGGCGGCGGCGCCGCTTTGCTCCGCCGTTTTGGCAAAGTCCACCGCGTTGACGGAATCCTCGTCCCAACCTTTGCGGAACTTGACGGTCACCGGCACCGGCACGGCGTCCGATACGGCGCGGATAATGCGTCCGGCCAGCTCCGGCGTTTTCATCAGGGCGCTGCCGCTGTGGTTCCCTGCGATCTTAGGAGCGGGACAGCCCATGTTGATGTCCAGGATATCCGGTTTAAACTGCATGGATAGAAGAGCCGCCTCCACCATGGTATCCGGGTCGTCCCCAAAAAGCTGGATGGCGGCGGGGCGCTCCTTGTCGCTGAGGGTGAGCAGCTGGGCAGTCTTGCGGCTTTTGTAGGTAAGGCCTTTGGAGCTTGCCATCTCTCCCACCACATAGCAGGCGCCAAATTCCCGGCAAAGCTCCCGGAAGGCGCGATCTGCCACACCGGCCATGGGGGCCAGCGCCGCGGTTTTGGGCAGAGAGACAGAACCGATTTGCAAAGTCATATCCTCCTGAGTTGGGGCGTTTCCCCATAAATTCAAAACTACGCCTTATTGTAGCAAAAACCAGACGCGGGGGCAAGCGAGTTCTGGGGAATAGTTTTGCGGGAAAGGTGGAAAACGGGGGGGAATCTTGATATAATAACTACATTGTCGTTATTATGGCAAGATTTTTATGGCCGCCCTATGGGCATGGCCAATTATCCCATTTGCGATGATATGATTGATATAATAACGAGAAAACAGGGATCATAGCAAAACGGCCGCCCAGCGGGCATGGCCGGAAGGGCAGCGCGCGTGGGTCCGCCATGTCAAAGAGGCGGTATCGCGCGTTCTGAAACCCGGGCCGCGTGCGCGGGATCTCCAAAAATCGGGCCCCTATGATCGCCGCCCTGCGGGAAAGATTTTCCCGGGAAAGGTTGTGCAAACAATGAAGCTTCTGGTGATCGATGGAAACTCCATTCTCAACCGCGCGTTTTATGGGATCAAGCTGTTGACCACAAAAAACGGCGAATATACCAACGGAATTTACGGTTTTTTAAGCATCCTGCTCAAGATCACGGAGGATACCAGCCCGGATCATGTGGCCATCGCTTTCGATCTGCGCGCCCCCACCTTCCGCCACAAACGTTACGCCGGGTATAAGGCCACCCGGAAGGGGATGCCGGAGGAGCTGGCCGCCCAAGTGGGACCGCTGAAAGAACTGCTGCGGGCGCTGGGCTATACGCTGGTGGAACAGGAAGGCTTTGAGGCCGACGACATCCTCGGCACCCTCGGCCGCTGTTGCCGGGAGGCGGGCGGCGAATGCGTCATCGCCACCGGGGACCGGGACGCCCTGCAGCTGGTGGGGGGCGGCGTCACCGTGCGCCTGGCCACCACCAAAATGGGCCGCCCCGAAGCGGTGGTGTACGACGAAGACGCCGTGCGGGAAAAGTATGGCGTCTCTCCCCAACAGCTTATCGACGTCAAGGCCCTGATGGGGGATAGCTCCGACAACATCCCCGGCGTGGCCGGTGTGGGGGAAAAGACGGCCATTGCCCTCATTGCGAAGTTTGGCTCCCTGGATGGGGTCTACGGGAATCTGGATGACCCGGAGATCAAGGCCGGGGTGCGGGCCAAACTGGAAAACGGACGGGAAAGCGCCCGGATGAGCCGCGAGCTGGCGGAGATCTGCCTGACGGCCCCGGTGGATACCGATTTGGAGCATTATCTGCCCCGTCCGGCGGACAGGCAGGCCGCGGCGGCGCTGCTGGCCCGTTTGGAGATGTTTAAGATGATCGACCGGCTGGGCCTTTCCGGGGAGGAGATCCCAACGGCCCAGGCCCAGGAGGACAGCGGGCCGGTTTTGCAGGAGGCCGGGCTTTCGCAGCTTTTAAAAAGCGGGGATCCCCTTTGCCTGGTCTGCGCCTGGGAGGGGGATGTGCCTTTGCGGGCGGCGGCCAGCGGGGAAAAGGTCTGCTTTTTAAGCCGGGATCCCGGGGAGCTGCAGGAACAGCTCGCCGGGCTTTGCCGCGCCCCGGCGGGCCTTCGGGTGGATCGCTCCAAGCCGTTATACCGTTGGGCCCGGCCCAGGGGCCTGGAGCCGACGGTCTCCTTTGACGCGGAACTGGCGGGGTATCTGCTGAACCCGGGGGCCTCCGGCTACGGCCCAGAGCGCCTGGCGCTGGAAAATGCCGCCTCCCGGCGGGCCTTTTGCCCGGCGCCGGAGGGGATGGAGGACATCGCCGAAACCCTGAGCTGGCTGGCCGGCGCCGCCCCGGCGGTGGAACGGAAGATAGAAGAAAACGGCCAGACGCCGCTGCTGCGGGATGTGGAGATTCCTCTGGCGGAGGTGCTGGCGGATATGGAATTGACGGGCTTTGCCCTGGACAGGGACAGCCTGGCCCAATTTGGCGAGGGCCTTGACGGAGATATCGCGCGGCTGCAGGATGAGGTCTGGCAGGAAGCCGGGGAGCAGTTCAACATCGCGTCGCCCAAGCAGATGGGGGATATCCTTTTCGGCAAGCTGCAATTGCCTGCGGGCAAAAAGACCAAAAGCGGCTATTCCACCAATGCCGACGTGCTGGAACGCCTGCGGGACAAGCATCCCATTGTGGATAAAATATTGGAATACCGCAAGCTCACCAAACTGAAATCCACCTATGTGGAGGCGTTTTTGAAGCTCATTGGGCCGGACGGGCGTATCCACACCAGCTTTAACCAGACCGAGACCCGCACCGGCCGCATCAGCTCCCTGGAGCCCAATATGCAGAACATCCCCGTGCGCACCGAGCTGGGCAGCAACATGCGGCGCTTTTTTACCGCGCGCCCGGGCTGTGTGCTGGTGGACGCCGACTATTCCCAGATCGAGCTGCGCGTGCTCTCCCACATGGCGGGAGATCAGAACATGCAGGAGGCTTTTTTGACAGGGGAGGATATCCACACCAATACGGCGGCCCAGGTGTTCGGCCTGCCGCCGCTGTATGTGACGCCGCTGATGCGTTCCCGGGCCAAAGCGGTCAATTTCGGCATTGTCTATGGCATCAGCGCCTTTTCTCTGGCGCAGGATATCGGCGTCAGCGTGGCGGAGGCCGATAGTTATATTAAGGATTATCTGAAAACTTTTTCCGGGGTAAAGCGGTACATGGAAGATTCGGTGGCTTATGGAAAAGAACACGGCTATGTCGCCACGCTTTTTGGGCGGCGGCGGTACCTGCCGGAACTTGCTTCCTCCAACCACAACCTGCGCTCTTTCGGGGAGCGGGTGGCGATGAATATGCCCATCCAGGGTACGGCGGCGGATATCATCAAGATCGCCATGGTGCGGGTACACCGGGAGCTGGAACGCTCCGGACTGGACGCCCGGCTGATCTTGCAGGTCCACGATGAGCTCATCGTGGAATCTGCGGAAAAGGACGGCCCGGCGGTGTGCGAGCTGCTGCGCCGGGAGATGGAGGGCGCGGCTCAGCTGGCGGTGCCCCTGACGGTAGACGTCGGCATGGGTAAGACCTGGTACGAGGCAAAATAAAAAGGAGCATGGCAATGGAGCAGTGGAAGATCGTCCCCATGGAGCGGCGGCATATCCCGGCGCTTGCCCGGCTGGAGAGGGAATGCTTTTCCGACCCCTGGAGCGAAGAGGGCATCGCCGCGGAACTGGACAACCCCCTGGCGGTATTCCGGGTGGCGGAAGGGGAAGGCGGCGAGGCCTTGGGTTACGCCGGTATGACCCATGTCCTGGACGAAGGATACCTGGACAACGTGGCGGTGAAGGAGGAGTTTCGCGGCCGGGGGGTCGGATCCTCCCTGCTGGAGGCCCTCGTGGCCTATGCCCGGGAGCGGGAGATGGCTTTTCTCACCTTAGAGGTGCGGCAGTCCAACGAAAAAGCCCGGCGGCTGTACGCCCGCTATGGGTTTGAGGAGCAGGGCCTGCGCCGGGGGTTTTATACCCATCCGGAAGAAGACGCCGTCATTATGACGCTGAAATTTTGATCAGGCCGGGCCTCCGGCCATGCGAGGTGCAGAGATCATGAAAATATTGGCAATCGAGACCTCCTGCGACGAGACCGCCGCTTCGGTGGTGGAGGATGGGCGCAGGGTGCGCTCCTCATTTATCCATTCCCAGGTGGCGGAGCATGAAAAATACGGCGGGGTGGTGCCGGAAATCGCCTCCCGGCGGCATACGGAAAACATCATCCCTGTGGTACAGGGGGCCCTGCGGGAGGCGGGGGCCGATCTTGCGGAGATCGACGCCATTGCGGTGACGGCGGCGCCGGGGCTCATCGGCGCCCTGCTGGTTGGGGTCAATTTCGCCAAAGGCCTGGCGGCTTCCGCCCAAAAGCCGCTGATCCCGGTGCACCACATCCGCGGGCATGTGGCGGCGAACTACCTGGCCAGTCCAGAGCTGGAGCCGCCCTTTTTGTGCCTGATTGTCTCCGGCGGCCACAGCCATATCGTGGAGGTGTTGGATTACACCCGGTACCGCATCGTCGGCCGCACCCGGGACGACGCGGCGGGGGAAGCTTTTGACAAGGCCGCCCGGGCCCTGGGATTCCCCTATCCCGGCGGCATCTACCTCGATTCCATCGCCCGGGAGGGAGACCCCGCCGCAGTCAAACTTCCCCGGCCCAGGGTGGACGGGGCCCCTTACGATTTCAGCTTTTCCGGGCTCAAGACGGCGGTGGTGAACCTTTTGCACAACGCGGCCCAGAAAGGGGAGGAGCTGCCGGTCAAAGATGTGGCGGCCTCCTTTCAAAAGGCGGTGGTGGACATGCTTTCGGAAAAATTCCTCGCCGCCGCGGAGCAATATGGTTATCGCCGCCTGGCGGTGGCTGGAGGGGTGTCCGCCAACTCCGGGCTGCGGGCCCGCCTGCAGGAGGAATGCAGCCGCCGCGGATGGGAACTGCATATTCCGCCTCTTTCCCTGTGCGGAGACAACGCTGCCATGATCGGCGCGCAGGGATATTATGAATATCTTGCAGGAAATTTAGCGGATATGACGCTGAACGGATGCGCCAGTATGCCTGTGGACTACACCAGCGAAAATTTATCGTTATACTTTTAACGATAAATGAATAGAGAAAAGAAAAATCTTTCAGAAATCTTTTATGAATTTGCTGTTAAATTAATAAAATCCTCTTGCGAAACGTTGAAATATCTCCTATAATGATATACGTGGAAAATTTCGCTTATACCCGACTGATTTCGTCGGTTGAAAGGAGAGCAAAAACATGGAACTGACCAAAAACCCCAACGTCCTCAAGTGGCTTGAGGAAATGACCGCTCTGGTCAAACCCGCCAAAACCGTCTGGATCGACGGCAGTGCCGAGCAGCTCAAAGCCCTGCGCGACGAGGCTATCGCCACCGGCGAGATGGAAGCCCTGAACGAGGAGAAACTTCCCGGATGCCTGCTGCACAGAACCCTGCCCAGCGACGTCGCCCGCGTAGAGGGAAGAACCTTTATCTGCTCCAGAAAGCAGGAGGACGCAGGCCCCACCAACAACTGGTGCGACCCCAAAGAAATGTACGCCAAGCTGAGCCGGCTGTACGATGGCGTTATGAAAGACAGAACCATGTATGTCATCCCCTACTCCATGGGGCCCATCGGTTCTGAGTTCTCCAAAGTAGGCGTGGAGCTTACCGACTCCATCTATGTCGTCCTGAACATGGACATCATGACCCGTATGGGCAAGGACGCTTTCAAACAGCTGGGCGATACCTCCAACGACTTCGTAAGAGGCCTGCACTCCAAAGCCAACATCGACGAAAACGAAAGATATATCTGCCATTTCCCGGAGGACAACACCATTTGGTCCATCAACTCCGCCTACGGGGGCAACGTATTGCTGGGCAAAAAGTGCTTTGCTCTGCGTATTGCCTCCTATCAGGGCAAAAACGAAGGCTGGATGGCCGAGCATATGCTGATCCTGGGCATCGAGAACCCCAAGGGCGAAGTGAAATACATCTGCGCCGCGTTCCCCTCTGCCTGCGGCAAGACCAACCTCGCCATGCTGATCCCGCCTGAGATCTACAAAAAACAAGGCTACAAGGTTTGGACGGTGGGCGACGATATCGCCTGGCTGCGCCAGGGCCCCGACGGCAGACTGTGGGCCATCAACCCTGAGAACGGCTTCTTCGGCGTAGCTCCCGGCACCAACGCCAAATCCAACTTCAACGCCCTGGAATCCACCCGGAAAAACACCATCTTCACCAACGTTGCCCATAACATGGACGACAACACTGTTTGGTGGGAAGGCCTGGATAAGAATCCTCCCAAGAACGCAGTAGACTGGAAAGGCAACCCCTGGGACGGCACCGTTTCCACCGAGAAGGGCGCTCATCCCAACAGCCGTTTCACCGCTCCCGCCATCAACTGCCCCTGCATCAGCTCTGAGTTCAACAACCCCAACGGTGTGCCGATCTCTGCCATCGTGTTCGGCGGCCGCCGCGCCAAGACCGCTCCCCTGGTGTACCAGGCAAGAGATTGGCAGCACGGCGTGTTCGTAGGTTCCATCATGGCTTCCGAGACCACCGCAGCCGCTTCCGGCGCTGTCGGCGTTGCCCGCCGCGACCCCATGGCGATGCTGCCCTTCTGCGGCTATCACATGGGCGACTACTTCGGCCACTGGCTGGAGATGGGCAAAAAGCTGGGCGACAAAGCCCCCAAGATCTTCAACGTCAACTGGTTCCGCACCGATGACGAAGGCCACTTTATCTGGCCGGGCTTTGGCGACAACATGCGCGTGCTGATGTGGATCCTTGACCGCTGCGAAGGCAAGGCCGAGGCGGTGGAGACCCCCATCGGTTACGAGCCCAAGGCTGAGGACATCAACGTCGAGGGCCTCTCCATTGACGTCGATACCATCAAAGGCCTGCTGGATGTGGACAAGGCTCTGTGGAAAGAGGACGCCAAGGGCATCCGCGAGTTCTACGGCAAGTTTGGCGACAGACTGCCCAAAGAGCTGGCCAATGAGCTGTCCAAACTGGAAAAGAACCTGGACTAATCTCCGCAATGCGGGAAAAAGAGCCGGAGGATGCAAAGCATCCCCCGGCTCTTTGCAAAATGAGACAGGGAGGAAAAACCATGGAATGGAAGATCCGCGAGGTGACGCCAGAAGACCTGGAGGGCGTGACAAAGCTGGAAGCGGCCTGCTTCCCCCAGGCGGAGGCCGCCGGGAGGGAAAGCTTTCGCGCGAGGATCGAGGCTTTTCCCGATAGCTTTCTGGTGGCGGAACAGGATGGGGCCATCATCGGGATGATCAACGGCGCCGTCACCGGCCAAAGGACCATCTGCGACGAGATGTTTGAGGACGCCGGCCTCCACGATCCCCAGGGGGAGTGGCAGGCGGTGTTTGGCCTGGATGTGGCGCCGGAGCACCGGAACCAAGGCCTGGCGGCGGCGCTTATGCGGGAGTTTATCGCCCGGGCCCGGGAGAAGGGCCGCCGGGGAATGATCCTCACCTGCAAAGCGGCGTTGATTCCCTATTACGAGCGTTTTGGTTACCGCAGCACCGGCATTTCCGCTTCGATCCACGGCGGGGCTGTGTGGTACGATATGATCCTGGAATTTTAAGGCGGGACAGCCCGTCTCTCCCCAAAAACCGCCCAACCTATGCCCGGGCGGTTTTTTGATGTAGAAAAGGGAAATTATTTTACCCCAAGTTGTAATTCTGTTAAATATTCCTTTGGGTTTGCGGTCTCGTGGTTGTCGATGCGGTAGATCTCGATGGGGGAGGTGATGGGCTGCAGGCCCAGGCGGCGGGCCTCTTCCAACAGCTGGGGGATCAGCCGCAGGCTGTTGTGATAGCCGCCCCGGTAGCTCAAGGTGAGGTATTCGCCGGCTTCCAGCACAAAATCGGAATAATCCGCGTCCTCCGGCAGGATAAAAAAGACCGCGTCAAACAGGTTGTAGATCTTTTTTTCCACCCCCAGGGGGGAGACGGTGGCGCCGATGGCGTTGTTGCCCAGGATATACAGGGTATCTTCGTGGCGTTTTTGTAGCTTTTTGATCAGAAAATCCACCTCGGCGTCCCGGCAGACGTTTTCGCTGAGCTTCAGGCATTTGCGCCGGGGCAGGGAAAGGCGGCGGATGCCCCCGGTGGGGAGGGCTTTGCTTTGGCAAAGAGTCTCGGCCCGGCGGGCCAGGTTTTCCCGCAGGGCGGTGAGGACGCGGATCTTTTCCTCCACCAGCCGCTGCTCCTCCTCCAGCAAAGCCAGGGTGGAGGCCACGCTTTGGCGGTCAAGATATTCTTTGATCCGCCCCATGGAAAACCCCAGCTGCCGCAGGTCGCGGATGATGTTGAGCCGGGAAATATCCTGGATGCTGTACATGCGGTAGCCGTTGCCGTCCCGCCGGGGCCGCAGGATGCCCAGTTCCTCGTAATAGCGCAGGGAATCGGCGCCGACGCCGTAAAGGCGGGAGATCTCTCCAATTTTATAAAAATCCTTCATCATGGCCTCCTTCTGTGCAGGCGGAGCTTTTTGCAAAATTTCTCTTGACCTTAGTATTATACTAAGGTTTACACTAAATGCAAAGAGCAATTGAGAGAACCGGAGGTTTTATTTTGAGCATCGTCAAAAAGTTTTTCCATTATATCTTGCCCTCCATCGTGGCCATGTGGGTCTACTCCATCTATACCATGGTGGACGGCATCTTTGTTGCCAAGGGCGTGGGGCCGGTGGCCCTGGGCGCGGTAAACATCGCCATGCCCTATGTGAACGGCGTGTTTGCGGCGTCCATCCTTTTTGGGACGGGGGCCTCGACCACCGTGGCCATCCTGCTGGGACGGGGCAAACGGGAGGAGGGCAGCCGGATTTTCAGCATGAACACGGCGGTCCTTACCGTGCTTTCCCTGGCGCTGACAGCCCTTACCCTGATCTTTTTGGATCCCATCGCCCGCTTTTTGGGCGCTACCAGCAGCACCCTTCTTTATGTCAAGCAGTATCTGGGGACGGTCAGCAGCTTCAACGTTTTTTTCATCCTCTCCTATTCCTTTGAGGTCATGGTAAAGACCGACGGGTTCCCGCGGCTTTCCCCCGTGGGTGTATGCACCAGCGCCGTGACCAACATCGTGCTGGACTGGTTGTTTGTGATGGTGTTCCAATGGGGCGTCACAGGCGCCGCCGTGGCCACCGGCATCGCCCAGGTGCTCTCCGCCCTGATCTTTGCCCTGCACTTTATCCGTGGAAAGGGGACCCTGCGGTTTTGCCGCTTTTCCCTGCGCCTTTCCATTTATAAGCGCATTGCCGCCCTTGGGTTTTCCGATTGTATCGCCGAGGCCTCGGTGGGTATCATTACTTTTTTGTTCAACCAGACCATTTTGAGCACCATCGGCGAAGAGGGCGTCGTCTCTTATACGGTCATCGCCTACATCAATACGCTGGTGGTCATGACCATGACCGGGATCTCCCAGGGGACGCAGCCCCTGGTGAGCTATGCCCACGGCATGGACGACGCAAAAACCTGCCGCACCCTTTTGCGCCTGGCCATGGGCGCGGCGGCGGTGTGTTCCGTCTTGGCGTTTCTTTTGGGACAGGGCCTGGGGAGATATGCCGTATCCGCCTTTATCGACGCCGCCGCCGAGCCGGAGCTGTTTGCCGCAACGGTAAAAGCCTTTTCCCTGTATGCGTTTTCCTTTCTGGCCGTGGGCTTTAACGTGATCGCGGCGGGCTATTTTGCCGCCTCGGAGCGGGCGGGAGCCGCGATGACAGTGGCTCTGGGCCGCGGCGTGGGGTTTATCGCCTTAGCCCTTTTTGTGATGAGCGCCCTCTGGGGAGAAACCGGCGTCTGGCTTTCCAGCGCGGCTTCGGAGGGGATCTGCCTGTTGGTTTCCCTGGGGCTGCTGTTCTGCCGCAGGGAGGCTGTCAAAGGCGGGTTACCCCTGCCCGCGGGGCCGGCGCCTGTTAAAGTAGAATAGGGTTTCCCCCCAAAAGGATCTCAGCCGTCCGGCATGTTTTGCCGGGCGGTTTTTGATGTGTGGATATCCTTTTTTGCTGGAGGGAACGTTGGGCCGCAGGCCACAGGACGAAAATCGAGGGCCATCCCGGCCCGGATAAAAAACGACGGCAGGCCGTGTGCAGGCATATTTCACAAGATTTTATTTGGCAAGAGGAAAATACTAAAAAAAACGACGAATTTTTTGTGCTTTTCGGCGAAATAACGCCGCATAATGACGATTTTTAGCTTTTTGCCCGCTTTCTCTTGATTCCCGCTGTGGGGGCATGGTATAGTAATGGATGTAAACAAATCGTGAACAAAATCGTTTCACTCGTATAGGCCTGCAGATGGGTGCGGGCGTTTCTATGCGGCGGCCGCAACCGCCATGCGCTATGGGTGTTCGGGTATACGTCTCTTTTTGGAAAGCCGAAGTGTTCTTTGGGCTTTTCTTCTTTTTCCGGGGGAGAAAGAGTGGGGAAACGCCGAACCGGGCGCCGAAAGGGCGGCCGGTTTTTGTTTTTTAAGGGGTAAAAAGGCGGCGAAGGAGAGAAAAGCGCCGCTTTTTATAAAATTTATTTTGGAGGAGTAAACATCTATGCTTGAAAAGTTTTTCCAGCTCAAGGAGCACGGAACCACGGTCAAGACAGAGGTTTTTGCAGGCCTGACGACCTTTTTTGCCATGGCGTACATCATCTTTGTCAACCCCAATATGCTGAGCTATGACTCCAGCATCGCTTCCATCGCCCATGGCGTGTTCTTTGCCACCTGTATCTCCGCCGCTATCGGTACCCTGCTCATGGCCTTTCTGGCAAAGCTTCCCTTTGCACAGGCTCCCGGCATGGGGCTCAACGCCTTTTTTGCCTTCACTGTCATGGGCACTCTGGGCGGCCTTACCGGCGTAGAGGATCCGGTCCAGCAGTATCAGATGGCGCTGGCCCTGGTGTTGGTTTCCGGCCTTCTGTTTATCCTCATCACCCTCATCGGCCTGCGTGAGGGCATCATCAACGCCATTCCCCAGAACATCAAAATCGCCATCAGCGGCGGTATTGGTATCTTTATCTGCTTTTTGGGCCTGCAGAACGCCGGCATCGCCGTAAACAGCGACGCTACCCTGGTGGATCTGGTGGCCTTCTCCTCCGGTTGGGAGAACGCCGGTCCCGCGGTCATGGCCATCATCGGCGTGATCATCATCGCCGTTCTTTCCGCTTTGAACGTTAAGGGTTCTGTGCTCATCGGCATCCTGGCCACCACGGTGCTTTCCTATCTCACCGGCGTTACGGCCATGCCCGAAAACCTCTCCCTCAACTTCGCCGGTCAGGTAAGCGATTTTGTCAATGTTTCCCTCTTTAAATTCGATTTTGCCACCCTGTTTGCCACGGGCAATTTCCTGACCAATCTGGCCACCGTAATCGTGTTGGTGCTTTCTTTCGGCATGGTGGATATGTTCGATTCCATCGGGACCTTCCTTGGCACCGCCGCCAAAGCGGGCCTGCTGGATAAGGACGGCAAAATGCCCGGCATGAAAAAAGCCCTGCTGTGTGACGCCATCGCCACCACCGCGGGCGCCTGCCTGGGTACTTCTACCGTCACCACCTATGTGGAGAGCGCCGCCGGTATCGGCGAGGGCGGCAAGACCGGACTGACCTCCGCTGTCACGGGCCTGATGTTCATCGTCGCCCTGTTCTTTGCCCCCTTTGTGGGTCTGATCCCCAGCTGCGCCACCGCCCCCGCCCTCATCTATGTGGGCTTCCTGATGCTGGGCGGCATTACCAAAATGAACTTTGACGATGTGACCGAGGCGCTGCCCGGCTTCCTGACGGTAGCCATCATGCCCTTGACCTACTCCATCGCCAACGGCATTGCCTTCGGCCTGATTTCCTATGTGCTGATCAAGCTCTTTACCGGCCGCTACAAAGAGATCCGCATCGGCACGGTCATCATCGCCCTGCTGTTTGTGCTCAAATACGTCCTGCCGGTGTAAATGCCCCCGCGCTTTCGGCCCCGCCTGTCCCGGCGGAGCAGCCGCATTTAGGCTGACAGGCTGCCGCCGCCCGGAGAAGAACTGAAAAAGGCATAAAAAAACGGCTTCTGCAAAGAAGCCGTTTTTTTGATCCGTTTAATCCGCTAACTGCGCCCATACGGCAGAGCCGCAGGCAAGGGAAGCGGGGACATCCAGCAGGCGCTGGTTGGAGCTGCCCCGAAAGCGCAGGGTCAGATCCCGCAGGGCTTCCACATAGCGCCCGTCCACCAAAATATCGCACAGATCCAGCAGAGGCCGGACGGCGGGATCCTTCGATTCCAACAGCTCTTCAAAGGTCCAGCCGGAATAGGAGATCAGGTGCAGGCCGCGCTCTTTCACGGCCTTTGCCAGAGGCAGCAGCGCCTTTGCCTGGCAAAAGGGTTCGCCGCCGGAGAGGGTGACGCCGGAGAGCAGAGGGTTCTGGTCGATGGCCGCCAGGATCTTTTCAAGCTCACAGTCGTAGCCGCCGTCAAAGGCGTGGGATTCCGGGTTGTGGCAGCCGGGGCAGTGGTGAGGACACCCCTGGACGAACACCACAAAACGGATGCCGGGCCCGTCTACGATGGATTCCCGCACGACCCCCGCCAGCCGTATCGTTTGGCTCATAAGGTCTCCAAACCGCTGGAGACAGAATGTTTTACCCGGTCGTGCTCCTCGGCGCGTTTGGCGTTGTTAAAGCGATCCAGGGTGCCCACCAGATAACCGGTGATCCGGCGGATGCGTTCGAAGCCGATGCCGGCCCCTACCATTTCGGGTTCTGCAGCTGCGCTTTTGTTTGCCATAACAGATCATCCTTCCATAAAATAGAATCGTTCAATTTTTTATTCAGGCTGGATCAATGGTTGGGAAAAGGCGGTCATTCCACAGAGTTTGCCGATCGTTCGCTCTCTTCGGCGGGATCGCCGTGGTAGCCCAGGGTATCGGCGTTGAGGTTTTTGTAGACGCCCAGTTGCTTGAGCTTCTCGACGCTGACGGCTTCGAATTCTTTTCGGCCGCAGCGGGGGCAGACCTCGTCGATGATGCCGGTGTAGCCGCAGACAGGGTCACGGTCCACCGGGTGGTTGATGGAGCCGTAGCCGATGCCGGCCTCCTTCATGCAGCGCACCACACGCTCAAAGGCGTCCAGGTTTTTCAGGGGGTCGCCGTCCAGCTCGATATAAGAGATGTGGCCGCCGTTGGTGAGGGCGTGATAAGGCGCTTCACGGCGGATCTTATCAAAGGCGGAGATCTCGTAATACACCGGGACATGGAAAGAGTTGGTATAGTAATCCCGGTCGGTCACGCCGGGGATCACGCCGTATTTTTTCTTATCCAGGCGGACAAAGCGGCCGGAAAGGCCCTCCGCCGGGGTGGCGATGAGGGAGAAATTGAGGCCCGTTTTTTCGGTGGCTTCATCCATGCGCTTGCGCATAAAGCCCACGATCTCCAGCCCCAGGTTCTGCGCCTCGGCGGATTCGCCGTGATGCTTGCCGATCAGGGCCTTAAGACATTCCGCCAGGCCGATGAAGCCCAGGGTAAGGGTACCGTGGCGAAGGACCTCGCCCACTTCGTCGTCCGGGCCCAGCTTTTCGGAATCCAGCCAGACACCCTGGCCCATGAGGAAGGGATAGTTGCGCACCCGTTTGGCGCACTGGATCTCAAAACGCTCCATCAGCTGGTCGGCGACCAGCTGGATCTTCCGATCCAGTTCTTCGAAAAAGAGATCCACATTGCCGTGGGCGTTGATGGCGATGCGGGGCAGGTTTACCGAGGTAAAGCTCAGGTTGCCGCGGCCGGAGACCACTTCCCGGGTGGGATCGTAGTGGTTGGCGATAACGCGGGTGCGGCAGCCCATATAGGCGCATTCCGTATCGGGGTTGCCGGGCTTATAGTACTGCAGGTTGAAGGGGGCGTCCAGGAAGGAAAAATTGGGGAACAGCCGCTTGGCGGAAACCCGGCAGGCAAGCTTAAACAGGTCGTAGTTGGGGTCGCCGGGGTTGTAGTTGACCCCTTCCTTTACTTTGAAGATATGGATGGGGAAAATGGGGGTCTCGCCGTTGCCAAGGCCGGCTTCATTGGCCAGCAGCACGCTGCGGATCACCAGACGCCCTTCTGGGGTGGTGTCGGTTCCATAGTTGATAGAGGAAAAAGGCACCTGGGCGCCAGCCCGGGAATGCATGGTGTTCAGGTTGTGGACAAAGGCCTCCATGGCCTGATAGGTGGAGCGGGTGGTCTCTTTTTCGGCGTTTTTGCGGGCAAAGGACTGAACCTTCCCGATCAGTTCCTCCGGCACCAGGGCCGATAGCTCCTCGGCCTCGTGGGCGCAGTAGCCGTTGCCGTTGTTCAAAACGGGGGAGACGCCATAGGCTTCCTCCACCCGGCGGCAGATCTCTTTGGCGGTGGGTTCGCCATCTTCCATTTCGCAGAAGATCTCCAAAGCTTTGGCCACATTGCGGATGTAGATGCGGCGGTAGGTCTTGCGCACGCCGATGGCCATGCCAAAATCAAAATCCGGGATGCTCTGGCCGCCGTGCTGGTCGTTCTGGTTGGACTGGATGGCGATGCAGGCCAGAGCGGAATAGCTGGCGATGTCGTTGGGCTCCCGCAGGAATCCGTGGCCGGTGGAAAAACCGCCGCGGAACAGCCGCTCGATGTTGATCTGGCAGCAGGTGGTGGTCAGGGTGAGAAAATCCAGATCGTGGATGTGGATATCCCCCTCCTGATGGGCTTTGGAATGGGCGGGGTTAAGCACGTACATTTCATTAAACTGCTTGGCGCCCTCAGAGCCATATTTGAGCATGGTGCCCATGGCGGTGTCGCCGTCGATGTTGGCGTTTTCCCGCTTGATATCGTTTTCAACAGCGTCTTTAAAGGTGAGGCCTTCGTAGATCCTCATCAGCCGGGTGTTCATATCCCGCACCCGGGTACGCTCCGCCCGGTAAAGGATATATTCCTTGGCGGTGCGGGCATGTCCGTTTTCGATCATGACATGCTCCACGGCGTCCTGCACCTGCTCCACGCTGGGCTCGCTGAGGTGGCAGGTGTTCTCCAGGTAATCGACAACTTGGCCAGCCAGATCGACGGCCATATCATAGTCCTTGCCGCCGAGGACCTGAGCCGCCTTGTAGATGGCGCTGGCGATTTTCTGAGAATCAAAGTCGACGCGCCGCCCGTCCCGCTTTACGATTTTCGTGATCATTTGGTGAGCCCTCCTGCATTACATTCAGTATATTTGAAGTGAAATATCATACAATAGGTGGGATGATATTGAAAAAGGCACCACTATATCTTGTATTTTGCTCGACAAGGTCTATTCTATATGATGCAGTGGGCGTAGTCAAGGCCGCAGGGAGAAATAAAAAATATATTTTCAAAACGCTGTTTTCCTCTTGACAAGGGATCGCGCCTGGCCGGGCTTTACGCCGGGGAAAAAATAGGGTACAATACCCACAGAAGAAGGGCGCGGCTGTCGCCGGAAAGGGTGGCTGGAAAGATGGAAGAGACGGGCCTGCCGGAATTTTCGGCGGGGGAATACGGGCCGGAGTGCGAGGTATCCCTGCCGGCTTGGGAGGATTTTTACTGGATCCCGCCGGTGGGCGGACCCATAACGCTGGATCTGGGCGGCGACGAGGAGCCGCTGGACCCGCCCAGCGCCGCCCAGGAGCGGGCGTGGGATTGGCTCTCGGCGCATCAAGAGGAGATTTGCGGGCAGGTTTTGGCTGCGGTGTTCGGGCGGATGGAAGAGCTTTACGAAGACCTGGGCCGGGAGGAAATGGACGACGAAGAGCCCTGGGAGGAGGAACTCGGTTTCCCGGAGGTGTCCTTTCCCGGGGAGCTGCGGGACTGGATGCGCCTGCGCCGGATCCATATCCTCAACCCGGAGCGGGACGGGGTGGCCTATACAGGCTACGAATTCGCCTGCTCCTGGGACGGGGAGCGTGGCCTGGGCGTGCTTGTCCACAAAAGCCGGGTGGTGGAGGTGGGCGGCGCCGACACGTCGGTGCTCTCCTGGCTGGCCAGGGATGACGCAGAAAAGCCGGACGCCGGATAAAAAACAAAAACCCCCGCCTTTAGAGGGTGCATCTTAGGGATTTGTAATCCCGAAAAAAAATCGGCATAGTTTGGTAGTATTACCGGCTATGCCGATTTTTCTTGTTCTGTGGTGGATGCAGAAACTGATGGGTCAAACTCGCCAATGCAGTTATATACGATTTTGATACACTGTACCCGTCTGCCATCAATGCGCGCTGCTTTGTAAACATAGATTTTCTCAACGAACTCCCGAAGAATCTCCGCTGTGAGTTCCTGTATATCTGTGTACTTCCGTACCAATGCAAGGAAGTGGTCAACACCCAGTGCGCTTTCCTTTTCCTTGGTCATTGCGGATTTCTGTTCTGTTACCCGGCATTCAAGGGTATGCTGCTCAGCTTCATAATTGGCGGTCATCTTGGCAAAACGCTCATCAGAAATCTTACCCTCTATATTGTCCTCGTAAAGCCTCTGGATAATATCATCCAGCTTATTGATACGAGCCTGTGACTGCTCTAATTCTCGCTTTACGTCACGCATACTTCTGTCAAGGTCTATCCTTGTTTTCTTGGTGACCATCTCCACAAATTCGTCCTCATGGTTTCTGGCAAAGGCCGTTACCCGGCGAATACCGTCAAGGAGCAATTCCTCAACGACCACATTTCGTATCTGGTGAGAACTGCAGCCGCCTTTAATCTTACGGTAAGTAGCGCACACGAAATGCTCTTTGTCATGCTCCCAACCGCGATGACGTACTTGATATAGCTTGTTGCCACAATCAGCGCAGAAGAGCATACCGGAGAGGATTGGCATTTCGCCCATCGGTGTAATCCTGCGTCTGCCATCTCGGATTTTCTGAACTACTTCGAACACAGACTCCTCGATGATCGCTTCGTGGGTATTCTCGAAAATCTGCCATTCAGACGTGTCGTTCTTAAGCTGCTTCTTATTTTTGTAGGACTTGCGATAGGTCTTGAAATTCACCGTATGCCCTAAATACTCCTGCCTTGAAAGCATATGAACAATTGTGCTGCCTCGCCAGATATAGTCATCGTCATGGCCTCTGTTGTCAGGGATATTGATTCCGTTTGCCTTTGCATGAGCTGTGGGATTCATTATGCGGCGTTCGCTAAATTCTTTAGCTATCTGTGTAGGACCATAACCTTGCATACACAGGCGAAATGCCTCTTTGACTACTTTGGCAGCATCTTCATCAACTACCCAATGCATCTTATCTTCCGGGTCTTTGATGTAGCCATAAGGCGGATTGGTGCAGAGCGGCTTTCCGGACTGACCTTTTGACTTAAAGACGGAGCGGATTTTCTTACTCGTATCCTTGGCATACCATTCGTTGATGATGTTTAGGAACGGTGTGAAATCGCTGTCCTGCTGATTGGCACTGTCCACATTGTTATTTATGGCAATGAAGCGTATGTCGGAGCCGGGGAAAAGCACTTCGGTGTAATAACCTACTTTTAAGTAGTCTCTACCAAGACGGCTCATGTCCTTAACAATGATGGTGCTTACGTTGCCTTCTTCCGTTTGTGCAAGAAGACGCTGCCAATCCGGTCGGTCAAAGTTTGTACCGCTGTAGCCATCGTCCACAAAGAACTCTGTGTTTGTAAACCCATTGTCATCAGCATACTTTTGTAAAATGGTCTTCTGGTTTTTGATGCTGTTGCTGTCACCTTGCGACTCGTCATCACGAGAGAGCCGGCAGTAGAGAGCTGTGATTTTATTGTTATTCTTCACAGTAGTATTTGACTGTCTATTATTCATGTTTTCCTCCTTTCCGACAGTCTTCAAGCGGTACTCTATATTCCCGTACTACTGTGAAGAAGTCAAGTTGATATGGGCTAAGAAGCCTTTATTTCAAGGCTTTTAATGTCGCTTAGTATCATGCGTTTCAGCTTGTCATAGGCATTCTCTTTGGCAGTGCTGCTGACTGCCGATTCTATAATGTAGAGCGTGTCACCGATTACTTTTTCGGTGATGCCGATGGTCTTTTCATCCATAGGGATTCCTCCTTTTGATAGGGCGTAACGAATCATTACACCCTTTATAGTTTTTCAGACCGGTAGGGGGAGGTCTGATCTCTGTACCTTTTTGACTGGACAACGGGCGTGGGGCTTCGTGTTAAAAAACGCAGATTCAAAGGGGGTATTAAAGCCACAACCGAGATAAAATGCATACAATCATGCTAAATGTAGAGTGTATTTCATCTAAAAAAGTACATATTTCTATGAGAAAAAGGCACAGCAGATCATTCCACTGTGCCTTTTCCCGTAAGTCTTTTAACCGATGACTTCAGAAATCTGAATAACCTTCACTGCCTCTGGCCTTATCAGTTTTCCGTCAAGGAACTCATAAGCCAAATACCCAAGCTGGTCAAGGGCTGCAAACTTTTCGGTGAGTGTCCGAACTCCGATGGGTCTCCTGCCGATTACCCAGTAATAACTGAAGTCACCGAAAGCTATAGGCTTTGAACTTGATTCCGCATCTGGCATGAACTCGGTCAGAATGACCTTCTTGCCCAGAATGGTATCATCACTATCACGCCAGAGATAGTTGCCTGCGTTGTCCTTAAGTTTACGCAGGGCGAGTGCAGTCACATCGTTCATCAGCCACACTGCATTTTTGCGGTACTCCGGTTTTACAGAGAAGTACAAGCCGATAACATCGTCATATCTGGCCATTCACACATACACTCCTCAAAGAAGGAGATCACTGTGTTGTTTTCGGCCATGTATTTTTCTCTCGCAAGGCTTACACTGTCCGGCTCGGAGAACCTGTAGCCATTGGCGATGACTGTCTGCAGGGCCTTGACCGCTTTGAAGACGATGCCATCACGCTCGGCATACATTTTGTCGAGGAGTTTTTTGTCCTGCTTGTCTTTCGGAATGACGTTTGGACAACGCACTACCATAATCCGGTCATAGACCCACTTGCCATCATCGCCGCCAAACTTGGGTAGTCTGTTCATGCAAAACCAAAGTAGGCCGTTATAGGTGAACTCAAAGGCTTGTTGTCCTTTGAACTCAGCAAAAAGGCTATCCCCACCGATTGTTTTCTTGAAAATTTTCATTTCAACTACAGCAAGAAAGCTCATATCTGAGCTGCCGGCAAGGCGCGTGTTGTAAATTGCACCAGTACCAAATCTGGATTCGATTTCCCTCAGATCAATACCTATAAAGTTTCCTTTGCCAAGCAAACGTTCTACAAGGCTCTTTAGCTGAGATTTTCCGGTGTCCCCATCGCCTACAAGAAAAAGTGCTTTTTTCATTCGCCATCCCTTGACGTTGGAGATGCATACACCTATAAACTCAAGAAGCAGTTGCTCGATGGCTTTATCACCGTTGGTGAGAGTGTGCATATATCTATCAAACACTGGCGTTGGTGTTTCTCTGCCTGTCCAGCTACATGGGATTTGTATTGTGGAGAGGATATCCGGGGAGTGTGGAACAAGAGTGGCATTGCTATCGGTTATGCGGAGCAAACCATTGTTGAAGTTGATTAAATCCTCGTTGGAGTTTAGATTATCCTGGCTGACATAGTTAAGGTCAGTAGTGACTTGGTTGTAAGCCTCAGCCACTTTGCCCATGGATACAAGTTCTTCGTCATATCCGGCAATGTAGCCTTTCATGACACCTTTGAGCATATCCTGGGCATATAGCCGATAATAACCGCCTTCATATACATACATGAGAAGAGCCTGTCTGCCGTTGTCGCGGACGAGGATATAATGCAGTTGCTCTCGCGTCCACTTTGCCAGCAGTGGCGGAAACACATAGGGTGCTCCTTTTTCATCGAACTTTATAAAGTACGGGTGATCCATCCGGGAACGATGAAAGACTCCATGGCAGGCTTCGATTCCGATGTTGATTGTGGATTCGCGGTAATCGTCACGCTCCCACTTGTCTCGGTACAGCGCGGAATCCCGAAATATAGCATCAATAGCATCCACTGTACGATTGACTGCATTACGCTGATAATAGCGCGGTGCGTATGTAGTAAGGCTTGAATAATAGGGTTGTTCGATGATTTTCTTTTCTTTGTCATTTAATCCTTTACCAGCCTGATAACGAGCAAAAAGTTCATCTGGTGTAGGAAATTCGGACAAGGTTAATTGTCTTTCTTGACCGGTCAGAAAGTCATGCTCATAAAAAGCGTCGCCGTTGGAACTGTATGCAAAAGGGACATCGAGCATTTGTGCATATGTCATAGCCTGTTGCAGACCATATGACACTGTATGATTATTGTCTTTTGCCTCAACGATGGCAATCGGATTATTTTTGTTTATATAAAGAATGTAATCAGCCTTTTTCGGCTTCTCACGAAACACAAAATTTCCCTTGAGGTTCATCTTTCCGTCTGTAATTTTAGTTTCCATTGTAATATGATCAACGCTCCATTTTAGGGTAATTGCCGGAGTGATGTAGCGGAGCTTGATATCTTCTTCAGTCATCTGTTTTTTTTCAATCATTATTTATCACTCCTTTCCTTATCCGGCACATAGTCCATAATATCACCATAGTTGCATCCAAGCGTTTCACATATTTTATCTAAAACATTGAGCATCACAGGTTCATCCCGGCGAAGCTTAGTCATAGTGTTTGGAGACACACCGGAGGCTTTCCGCAAATCTGCTTTACTCATTTTCTTGTCTACGAGTAATTTCCAAAGTTTATTGTATGAAACAGCCATGATAAACCTCCTCGTACCATATTGAATAAAATTATATCACGCAGTATGCAATTTCGCAAGGTTTTGCGATAGGTTCGCAAAAGATAATATCGTAAAAAAAGAAAAAGGCAAAAAAAGAAAAACTGCACTAAAGGTTTTATCCTTCGGTGCAGTTTTTACTTTCGAGTCTCCGCTTGAAGAGAGTCGGTCAAAATTTACTTTTTTCCTAAATCCCTAAGTTGAACTCCCTTTTTGGCGGGGGTTTTGATCGGGAAAGGCAGGTCACGCCAGCTCCAGCATTTTGAGCAGTAGGCGGGCGGAGTGGTTTGCACAGACGGTCTCGAAGGTGTGGAAGGAGACGTCGGCGTTGCCGTCGGCGTTGTCGGACATGCTGCGGATGACCAGCACCGGAAGGCCGCTAATATAAGCTGCGTGGGCAATGGCGGCGCCTTCCATTTCCACACAGTCCGGGTGCAGGCGCGCCACAATGGAATCCTTGACCTCTTTGCTCTCGATAAACTGATCCCCGGTGGCAACGCGGCCCGCCTTCAGGCGGTAGCCGGGCTCTTCCAGGGCGGCATAGGCCCGCTGCGCCAGGGAGAGCAGCTCCGGGTCGCCGGGGAAACGGTCGGTGTGGGGAAAGTATTTTACCAGCAGCTCGTTGTCAAAATCGTGGTAGACCAGATCCTGCGAAAGGACGACGTCGTAGACGGTGAGGTCGTCGCAGACGCATCCGGCCACTCCGGAATTGATCAGGGCGTCCACCTCAAACCGGAGAATCATCGTCTGGGCGCAGAGGGCGGCGTTTACTTTGCCGATGCCGCTGCAGGCCAGGACGACGGGCTTGCCCATAAGCCGGCCGGTGTAGTATTCGGTTCCGGCCAGGCGGACGGTCTGAAGCTGCTCCATTTTCTCTTTCAAAAGCGCGATCTCGGACTGCATCGCGCCGATAATACCGATTTTCATGGCGGGGTTCCTCCTCGTAAAAGAGCCGGATCGACCGGCGTTATGAGCAAAGTGTACCAAAAAACGGGAAAAAAAGCAAATATCCGCCGTTTTTCTTGACATGGCCCCGGCCCTGTGCTAAGATGAGGATGAAAATAGGATATTGGGTAAATCTGTCGAAAGACAGTGGCACAAAACTAAAGGGCCTACCTCCTTCCCGCGGGAAGGAAACGGCAGCCAGTTGCGTCATTCAGCGGGTTCGCGGCCCTTAAGGGGCATGCGCCGCATGATATGACAGCTTCTCTCCGCATGTTTTGTGCGGAGTTTTTTTGATGCTTTTTATGGGGGGAAAGATAGATGAGAAAAAGCTTTTGGGCCGGGATGCTGATGACCGCCGCGACCTTAGCGGCGCTGCTGAGCGTGCAGGCCTGGGCCGCGGACATCGATACCAGCACCTCCTCAGACGGTTATATTACCGCCAGCCAGAGCGGCGGCGGGAAGATCAAGGTGCAGGTGGAAAAGGACGGCGTCAAATACAACTACAACCTCAACAACAGCGGCCGGTCCGAGGCCTTTCCGCTGCAGATGGGGGACGGGACCTATACGGTAAAGGTGCTGGAAAACGTGGGGGGGAACAAATACGCTGTTCTCAAATCCACCAGCTTCAGCGTAAGCCTGACAAGCCCCCTGGCGCCTTATCTGGTGCCCACCCAGATGGTCAACTATTCCGATACCAGCACCACCGTGACCAAGGCGGCGGAACTGGTGACAGGGAAAACCACCAAGCCCGGCAAGGTGGAATCGGTGTACAATTACGTGGTGGATAACATTTCTTACGACGCCAACAAAGCGGCTACCGTTACTTCTGGATACATCCCCAGCGTGGACAGCGTGCTTAGCGCCAAAACCGGAATCTGCTTTGATTACGCTGCGGTGACCGCCGCCATGCTGCGCTCCCAGGGGATCCCGACGCGGCTGGTGACCGGCTATGTTTCCCCGGCCAACGCCTACCACGCCTGGAACGAGGTCTATCTGGACGAGGCGGGCTGGGTCAATGTGGATCAGATCTATTTTGACGGTTCCTCCTGGAAACGGATGGATCCCACCTTTGCCTCCTCTGGAAAATCCGGCAGCTCCATTTTGCAATACATCGGCAACGGGGCCAATTACACCAAGAAATACACCTATTGATTTGCTTCCTTTCTTTTCTTCCTCGTTGAGGGCGCCGCCTTTTTCTGGGCGGCGCCCTCTGCATTGTACAGGGCCGATGGAGCCTGAGAGCGCAGGGGAAAAGCGGGAAGGGGAACTGGAAACGCCGGGCCCTGCGGCGGCAGAGAAAAAAGAAAAGCCCCGCGCCCACAGTCGGTGGGCGCGGGGCTTTTTCAGCCTGGAAAGAAGAGGGCAAATCAGCTGCCCAGCTTCAAAGATTTCGCGGTGTAGCGGGCAAGAGATTTTTCATTGAACACGGGGGTGACCGAAGCGGCGGACTCCGTGATCATGGCGTTGAACTCTTCGCCTTTCAGGTTGTTGCGAAGGGTGGAGACGCGGGCGTCATAGGCCTCGGTGAGGGTGGTGACGTCCAGCTTTTTCATCAAATAAGCGCGGGAGCTGTCGTTGACGATACGGATCTCGTCGTTGCTCATCTCTTTCAGGGCGGTCAGGAACTCAGCAGAGTAATAGGGGCTCTCCTTTTCGATCACGTAGGTGAAGTTGGCGGCGGTGACGTCGGCCAAAGAGTCGGTGCTCTGCATATTGTCGGTCAGCTGCTGTTTCTGGTCATCCAAAACCACGGTAAAAAAGTCATCGCCAGCGTCGGCGCGTTTTTTCAGGGTATCCATCGCGCTGTTGACCGTCGCCAAAGCGTCGTCCGCCAGGGCGTTGCCGGAGGAATCCACTTTGCTGCGGGAGGTGTACATAACGGCGTAATAGGTGTCGGCAAAGGCGGCTTTCAGGTCGCTCTCGCTGATCTCTTTTTCCCCGCCGGGGCCATAGATGGCGTTAAAAATGGCGCTGCGCTTGGCAATGCCCTCCACATAAGCGGTGAGAGAGGTTTTCGCGATGCCGTGCTCCTTGTAGGCGACGCCGTCGCCCCACATGTTTTCCACCTGGGCCTGGACGCTGGCCAGCTCCGTCTCGTTAAGGGCAAGGCCCATGTCGTCGAACATCTGCAGGACGGCATAGTGCTCACGGATGCTTTGCTGTGCGGTGTTGGAGACGGCCTCGTTGAGGGGAGTGCCTTCCAGATCCGCCTTGTAGATATCCTTGATCTCGGTTTCGGCGCTGACCTTAGACAACGCGTCGGAGTAGGCTACGGTCAGATACAGGTTGTAAAGGCCCGCAGGCAGGCGGACGTTGTTGTAGTCGGCGATCCAGGTGGTCTCGCTCCCGCAGGCGCACAGGGATACCATCATGGAAACGGCCATAACAAAAGCCGCGAGTTTGGTTTTCAGCTTCATTTGCAATTACCTCTGTTTATTTGATAGGATGGCGGGACTGGCACAGGGGCTTGTCCCGCGGCTGTGCCGCCGCAAAAAGCGGAGCAGTACGGATACTTTACAATTATACACACCGGTGGGGCAAAAGTCCAGAGAAAGCGTGTGGAAAAGAGCTGTTTCCGGCGCGAAAAAGCTTTTTGCGACCCATGGGGCGGGAATGGGCCCCGGTGGACGCCCGTCAAATGTGAAAAAGCTGTGAACCCACCTTCAAAACGGTTTACGAATCCATCGCCGGGTGGTACTATTAAAATATAGGCGCGCCTGCGGCGGCCATCGGGCCGCGCAGCGCAAAGAGAAAAACAGAGAAAACGCGCGCCAAAACCGACAGGGAGGGACGCCGCTGTGAAGCAGACCACGAAGCTTTTTTTGTTCACCGCCGTGCTGATCGCGCTGGCCTGGGGGTGTTTTGCGGGATATGAATTTGTCTCCCGGGTGAAGATCACCGGGGATATGGAGGTGCGGGTACAGGCGGGCGCCTCCCGGGAGACGGTGGTGCTCGACGCGGAGAACCGTGATCTTCTTGACGAGATCCTGGAAAGCCGGACCGACGCCGTGGAGCCGGAAAGATACACCGATCTGGTCATGGTCTTCCGCTTTTACCGGGGCGGGGAGGACGAACCGAAATATGAGATCCCCATGTGCCGCCTTGCCGACGGGACCAATGAGTTCGTGTTGCGCTATCCGGACGGCAAGGTCTATCTGGCGGATACCCGCACGGTGCTGCGCCTGCTTACCGGCGGGTTGTTTGACGGCTTTTTTGAGTATATCACCAGCGCCCCCACCCTTACGGTGCGCTGCGACGGCGGGGAGATGGAGCTGCACTGCGTGGAAAACGGGTGGCAGTACCGAAAAATCGACAACAGCATCTTTTTGGACGGCGTGATCGTGCGGGATAGCCTTACCCAGCTGGATCTGCGCCGCGTGGGAAGCCTTTCGGGGGAGATGTCCCTGGAGGCGGATCATACCGTGGCCCAGGTGCTGCAAAACGGCGTGGTGGTGTATGAAGGCACCCTGGGCTCCCTCACCGGCTTCCGGCCGGATATCCACGGGATGTACCAGGTGCGGGTGACGGCGGAATGGTACGATTCCCTGCTCAGAAGTTATTCCGGCGTCTGCACCTATGAATTTGAGCTCAATTGCATCTTGCCCACCGCTTTCCGTTTGGCCTCCGAGACAGTGGGCCGGGGCGGCGTGGCGGAGTTGATCGCGGAATATGTGGAGGATCCCGGCCAGCTTTCGGCGGAGAGCGCCTTGGGGGAGATCCATTTTTATCAGATCCGGGAGGAGCGCTACGGGGCGCTGTTGCCCATCGCCATGGACGCGCCGGTGGGGGAACAGGAGATCCTTGTTTCGTCGGGGGAGAAAAGCGAGACCCTTACCTTCCGGGTGACGGCGGGGCAGGAGCCGGAGGCCTATGTCCTGGACGACAGGGATGAGCTGGAGCGGATGCAGGCCTGGCAGAGCTGGATCGGGGAGATCTCCGAGGGGCTTTCCGGCGGCGGGGGCGAAAAGCTTTGGAAAGGGCCCTTCCGCCGGCCGGTAGAAGGCCAGGGGGAGCCCGCCTACGCCACGCCTTTCCTTTCGGAGGACGAGGAAGAGCTTTTTGTCTTGGACGGGACAGTTTACGACTGCGACCCGGAGGAGACGGTGTATGCCGCCGCTTCGGGCCGGGTGGTCTACGCGGGGTTTGACGATGATCTGGGCGGCGTGGTGGTCATCGACCACGGCCTGGGGGTACAAAGCTGGTATATCGGCCTTGGCGAAGTGATCGTAGCGACCGGCGACGTCCGCATCGGCGGGGATGCCGTGGGTTCCGCCGGGGAAAACGGCATGGAGCTGCGGGTGTTGTTTTCCGGCACGGCGGTGGATCCGGAACCGCTGTACCAGCGGGAGCTGCTGCCCGGGGAATGACAGGCTGAAAAACAAACGGAAACCCGGCGGAAAAAGGCCCTGAAGACAGGCGGCGCCTGCCAAAAACCCATGGACCCTCGATCACAGGGGAAGCCCATATATAGAAAAAAGGCCCGGAGCGCTGCAGCACTCCGGGCCTTTTTTCTATACGATTTTCTACAAAGACGCCGGGGAAGCGCCGCCGTCCGGCGGCAAGGGGATGAGAAGGGAAGCTTTAAAAACGCCGTCCTCGGGGGAAAAGGAACACAAGCCGTAGTATTTTCGGACAACGGTCTGAACAGAACGGATGCCAAGGCCCAGGCCGTGGCGCTTGGAGGAATAGAACAGTCCGTCCTTTAATTTGAGGGTGCCGTCCTCAAAGCTATTGTCTACCACCAGGCCCAATTTCCCATCCTTGACGCTGCCGCGCAGATAGATAAAGCGTTCGCCGCTTGTTTGGCGGGAGCAGGCCTCCAGGGCGTTTTCCAGAAGGTTGCTCAAAAGGATGCACAGATCGTCGTCCGGCAGCCCGGCGGGGGTGGGAAGGTTCAGCACGGCGTCAAAGCGGGTGTGCGCCCGGCGGGCGGCAGAACCGTAATATCGCAGCATGGCGTCGGCCACCGGGGAGTTGGAAAAAGTTTGAAGCTCCTGCCCGCGGGCGTGAAACTCATAGCTTTCCAGGTAGGTGCGGATCTCGGCCAGATCATCCCGCTCGGCGAAGGAGCGCAGAGCGCGCATGTGGTGGCGCAGGTCGTGGGAGGCGATGCGGGCGGCCTCCATCTGTTGGAAAAGCTGCTGGTAATGCTCCTTTTGCATATCCAGCTGGCGGAGCAGCTGTTCCTTCTCCGCGGCGAAGCTCAAACGGAAACGATAGGCGTCGCCCAGATCCGACCAAAGGACATAGGCCAGGGTGCTGATCAGGAGAAAGCTGCCGATCTCGGTAAACCAGCCGCCGAAGACCGGTTCGCAGATGGGAAAGACGCGGTCAAACAGCAGCACCACGCCAAAGATAAGGGAGGCGCCCAGCATGAGGAAGAAGCGCTGCCGGCCCACCATAAACCCATAGCCGGAAACGGCGATGAGATAGAAGGACACCCCGTATTTGATCAGGGAGGAAAGCAGGGAAAAAGCGTGGAGCAGCCGGGGATCTCCGCCATAGGTGCAGAAAATAAACAGCAGGGATACCGCGCCCCCCAAAAGAAAAGGAAGGGCAAAGCTGTGCCAGGGGCTGTCCCAAATGCCGCAAAGACGGTTGAGCAGGGCGACGGTCAAAAACAACAGGAGATAATAGCAAAGGATCTCCAGGGCGTACCACGGGTGGTATGCCGTCTGCCAAAAGGTGTGCAGCAGCGGGTAGGAGGTGATGCCGATGTAGCACAGGCAGCAAAGGGCGAACAAGATCCCCTTGTTCCATTCCCCCCGCAGGCCCAGCAGCAGCGAAAGCAGGCAGGCCAGGGCGGCGAAGACCATCCCCAGGGTATGCAGGAGCAGCCTGGTATCCCGGCGCTGGAGCACGGAATCGACAAGCCCGAAGGCCGGAGGATAGATCAGGCCGCTGTATTCGCCGGAATGGTTGGAAACAGCCAAAAGCAGCTGCACCCGTCCGGCGGCGGTAAAGGTGAACAGCCGCTCCTGGATGGCCTCCCGGTATGCGGCGAGGTCTCCCATCTGCACCACGACGCCGTCGTTTAAATAGAGGGTATAGCAGGAAAAAATCTCCGGAAGATGCAAGGTATAACTGCGGGCGGGGGCGGGCAGATCCAGGGTCAGGCGATAGGTGGCGCTGCCGTGAGAGGTGGAAAGCGGGGACGCGCCAAAACTGCCGGACTGTCCGATATCCAGATACCGGCGGTAAACCTCCGGCGTCTTTCCGGAAAAATCCGCCGGGGAAAGCAGCACACCGGGAAAAAATTCCCATTCCCGCACCAGATAGAGCACGGGAGTCTGCTGCAGGTCCTGCTCGCTTAGCACCAGCAGGCCGCCGATGGGCTGGGGGCCGCTTTGGGTATATTTGTTGTCGTAACGGTAAAGCAGCAGGATGGAGGCCACGGCAAAGAGGACAAGGGCCGCTAAAGCCGCGCCGCGCCGGATCAGCTCTTTTTTATCGGCTATCATGGCGGCGCCTCCTCAAAAAGAAGAACAGGGCAGCCCCCCCTGCCGAAAGCAGCAGGAAGATGGATCCGGCCCACAAAAAGCCGGAAGGGCCGGCGGACTCCACATAAACGGCGGCGGGAGGGGCTGCCGCGGCGTGGATCGCCGGAACCAAAGGAGAAAGGATCCGATAGGTGCCGGTGGCGGTTACCGTTACGGCGGCGATGCCGCTGGCGGAGTCGTAAGAGACGGCGGCAGCGCTGCCGCTCTCCTCATGGATACAGGTGAGCTCTCCCTCGCCGGGGCTGGAGACCGGAAGGCGCGCCACAGAGGGAGAAAGGGCTGTCAGAGGGCTGCCGTCCACCTCGATGTCCAGGTGAAAAGAATCCTTTTCCGGCTGGGTGAGTTCCACCTTCAGACGTCCGTCGTCCGCCAGGGAAAGGCCCCGAAGAAAACCGGCGGGTATTTCCAAGGAAACGCCCTGTTTTTCAAAAAGCACCGTTTCGGCGTTGATGTCCAGCAGCTGGGAAAGCCGCGCGCCGGAGAGCAGGGTATAGGAACTGGTCACTTCTTCCAGAAAAAGGGCGGAAGGGGTGGGATCCAGCGGGACAGCTTCCTCGGCGGCCGCCGCCGGGGCGGATTCCGGCGCAGTGGGAGCGGAGCCATCCTGATCGGAAGCAGGGCTGTCCTGGTCGGAGGCAGGGCTGTCGGAGGGCTTTTGCTCTTCGCTGCCAGGGGGAGTCTGCCCGAGACCCGGCAGGGAAGGGCCGACGTAGTCCCCGCCGTCCCGGTCTGCGGCCATGCCCATCCAGCTCTGTTCCGGTTCGGAATACCAAACCTTGAGGATATTGGAAGCAACGCCCCGGTAAAGCAGGCGGAAGGAGTAGGTATCGGCAGTGCTGGGAAGGGCGGATGGAGTGACCCCCAAAGAGGTGGAGGTCATCATGACGGGAATGCCCTCGGCCGCATAGATGGGGCTGCCGCCGTCCGAGGGGATCAGGGCCGTTTTTTGCCATCTTCCGCCGTTGATGGAATACTGTAGGACCAGGGCGTCAAAATCCTCCACCGCGGCGTACCACTGGCAAATGACAAGGCCATAGCTGTTCAGGGTGGGGGCGGAAAGATCGATGCGGTCGGCATACAGGACGCGGACGGGAACGGAAAGGCTGGGCTTCCCCTGGGGCATGGCAAAGCAGGGGGGCAGTTCCGGGTAGCCGTTGACGGTGTAACCGCCGGGAACGGCGGGATCCAGCGCCGAAGTGTCCCAGCGCACAGAGCACTCAAAGCCCATGCCGTTTTCCGCAACGCAGCGCGCGTGGTAGGTGAGAAAATTCAGGAAATCTTCCGGATCTCCGCCCGCCGGCATGGTGATGGTCACCGGCGTCCAGAACACGGATCCGTTGCGCAGAAAGGCGGAGGAAAGGGTTTCCGACTCCATCCCATCCTCATAGACCATAATGGGAAACTCTACTGGCCGAAGCTCCTCCGGCAAGGCGCAGGCCCCCCCGCTGATACTGGTGGGATCCGGGGCGGAGAGAGTGCCCTTCAGATAGGCCCAGCCGGCCGTTTCGGTATCCAGGGCGCTCAGGGGTTCCCACTGCACGGGGCAAAATACATTTGAAGTACCAGCCTTGAGAAAGGGGGAACAGCTTATAGAAATAATTGTCCACTACCCGGAAACACCAGAAAAACAAGCGCTATTTGACGCTCGTGTAGCCAAGTTTCATGCGGAATATGT
>JAQVCU010000024.1 GCA_028689635.1 Oscillospiraceae bacterium | reverse complement strand
GAATTGGCGGAGGCGGCGACGGACGCCGGTTCTTTCCCGCCGCTTTTGGGGGCGGAGGATACGGTGACCGTTACGTTTCCGCCGGGGACAAACCCATCGGAGGCGGGGTAAAGGTTTTTAAAATGCAGACCCTCCGAAAGGCTGTCCAACACAATGCGAAAACTCCCCGACAAGGGGTCTCCGGTGATATTTTCGTTGTTCAGGACATCCGCAGAGGTGATATCCTCCAGGGTATAGACGCGACGGCCGGAGCCGTTTTCTATCGTCACCGTATAGACGCAGTCGCCGTCGGAGCCGGGCGTGATGGAGAGGAAAAGCTCTTCGCCGTTGACCAGCTGGATATCGGGGGAAAGGGCATAGGAGAGTTCTGTCAGCAGGATATCCCCGCCGCCGGCGTTGTCGTCGACGACAGCCAGTCCGCGCCTACCATCCGGCTGGTCAACTCCATCATCGAGCGCGCGGTCTCCGAGGGCGCTTCCGATATCCATCTGGAGCCCCATGAAAACGAGCTGCGGGTGCGCATGCGCATCGACGGCATGATGAGAAACATCCTCACGGTGCCGAAAAATCTTCAGTCCAGCGTGCTTTCCCGGCTGAAGATCATCGGCTCTATGGATATTGCGGAGCGCCGCGTCCCCCAGGATGGGCGCGCCAACGTCCGCATCAAGCAAAGCGATATCGACCTGCGTATTTCCACCCTGCCTACCATCTACGGGGAAAAGATCGTCGTCCGCCTTCTCGATAAAAATTCCACCATCCTTGATAAATCCAAGATCGGGCTGGAGGGGGAGGACCTAAAGAAATACCTGGCCCTGCTTTCCAACCACAGCGGTGTTGTTCTGATCGTCGGCCCCACCGGCTCCGGTAAATCCTCCACCATGTACACCATGATCCGGGAGCTCAACACGGAGCAGGTCAACCTCATCACCTTGGAAGATCCGGTGGAATACAACATCGACGGCATCAACCAGGTGCAGATCAACGAAAAAACCGGCATGACCTTTGCCAACGGCCTGCGCGCCATCCTGCGGCAGGATCCGGACATCGTCGCCGTAGGCGAGATCCGAGACGGGGAGACCGCCGAGATCGCCATGCGCGCCGCCCTTACCGGGCATCTGGTGCTTTCCACCGTGCACACCAACGACGCCATTTCTACCATCGACCGGCTGCTGGATATCGGCGTCGCCCCTTACCTGATCTCGGGCGCGCTGAAGGGGATCATCTCCCAGCGCCTTGTGCGCAAGGTGTGCGAGCACTGCCGCACCGAATATACCCCCACGGAAGAAGAGCTTTCCTCGGTGGGGCTGCAGGGTGCGCAGGGGATGCATTTTTACCGCGGCGTTGGCTGCCCTCACTGTTTCCACACGGGCTATCGCGGCCGCACCGGCGTTTTTGAGATCCTTATTGTTGACCAGGACCTGCGCCGCGCCCTTTCGGCGCGTGCCCCCCGGGCGGAGCTGGAAGCCATTATCCGCCGGAACGGCAGCTTCATGGCGCTGGAGGATAATTGCCGCCGCCTGGTGGCCAGCGGCGTCACCAGCATTGAAGAGGCGCGCCGTACCATCAATTCTGCGGATCTTTGAGGAGAAATGAAATGATGCGTTTTTCTTCTGTTGCCGATCTCGTCGCCAAGGCGGCGGAGGACGGCGCTTCCGATATCCATCTGGTCTGCGGCATCCCGCCCAAATACCGTCTGCGGGGGGATTTGGCGTGTATGTGCGATGAAGCGCTGACCCATGAGGAATGCGAGGCTTATGCAAAAGAGCTGGCGGGAGAGCTTTACCCCCGATTGGGCTCCATTGGGGAGCTTGACCTGGCCCGCGAATTTGGCGGGCGCCGCGTGCGCGTAAACCTATTCTTTCAGCAGGAGCATCTTTCGGCGGCCATCCGCCTTTTGAGCAGTTCGATCCCGCAGCTGGAGAACCTGGGCCTGCCGCCTGTGGTTTCGGAGTTTCCGTCCCTGCACAGCGGCATCGTGCTCGTCACCGGCGAGACCGGTTCCGGTAAATCCACCACCTTAGCGGCGCTGCCGGAACGCATCAACCAAACCCGCGACCAGCACATCATCACCCTGGAAGACCCCATCGAGTACGTTTATACCCCGGCCCGATGCGTTATCAACCAGCGGGAGATCGGACGCGATACCCGCAGCTATTCCGATGGCCTGCGCGCGATCTTGCGCGAAGATCCTGACGTGATCCTCATCGGCGAGATGCGCGACCTGGATACCATTGAAACGGCCCTGACCGCCGCCGAGACCGGACATCTGGTCTTTGCGACGCTGCACACCGGCAGCGCGGCGGATTCGGTCGACCGTATCGTCAACGTGTTCCCGGAGGGAAAACAGCGGCAGATCCGGCTGCAGCTCTCCATGACCCTGCGGGCGGTGCTTTCCCAGCAGCTGGTGCGCACGGCGGATGTAAAAGGCCGCGTGCTGGCCTGCGAAACGCTGATCGTTACCAGCGCCGTCAAAAATCTCATCCGGGAGGGGAAAACACCGCAGATCGCCAACGCCCTGTCCACCTCCGCCAAGGAGGGCGGCATCACCATGGATAATTTCCTCATCAACCTTTGCCGGGCGCGCCGCATTACCCCTCAAAGCGCCTGCGACGCCGCTCGGGATCCGGATTATGTCCGCAAAAGCGTGGGGACGGCGGCTCCTGGCGCAGCCTATCCCGCCTACCACTAATTTAGATTCTCCAGACGAAAGCAGGTTAATTTATGGCTGTTTTTCAATACAAAGCGGTATCCCGAGAGGGACAGGCGATTTCCGGCGTGTTGGAGGCCTTTGACGAATTTGAAGTCATCGACCGTCTCCGCCAGGACGGCGCCGTTGTCACTCAGGTTTTGCCTGCGGCAAAAAAATCGCTGCTGCAAAAGGATATCCTTCCGGCCGGAAAGATCAAGGAGAAGACCCTGGCGATCGTCTGTTCCCAGTTTGCGATCATCCTTTCTTCCGGGCTGCCCATTGTCCGCTGCGTGGAGCTGATCGCCGCGCAGACGGTGGACAAAAGCCTGAAGAAGATTTTAAACGAAGTGGCAAAGGATGTCGCCGCAGGCCACAGCCTGGCCGATAGTTTTGAGAGCAAAGGCAGGAAACGGCTTCCCATCACCTTTGTGGAGACTTTGCGGGCGGGGGAAGCCGCCGGTACGCTGGATAAATCCTTCGAGCGGCTGCACCGCTACTACGATAAATCCGCCAAAACAAAAGGGAAGATCGCCTCCGCCCTTGCTTACCCCATGTTCCTGCTGGTGGTGGCGGTGATCGTCGTCATCGTGATCATGACGGTGGCGGTGCCGGTGTTGACCCGTACTTTTTCCAGTTTTGGCAGCGAGCTGCCGGGCCCCACAAAAGCCCTGATCGCAGTTTCTAATTTTATGACGGATTATTGGTATGTCCTCGCCGGAGGCGCAGCCCTCTTGATCATCGCCTTCCGCGTTTGGGTGGCTACAGAAAAGGGACGGCTGCAGTACGCTGCCTTAAAACTCAGGCTGCCGGTGCTCGGGCGCGTTTTCCAGATGAAAAACGCGGGCCAGTTTGCGGCCACCATGTCCACCATGCTGGCGGCGGGCCTGCCCATGGTGAACGCCGTTTCCATCACGGGGAAGATCCTCGACAATTACCTGCTTGGCACCCAGACCTCTTCGGCGGTTCCCTGGCTGGAGGAGGGCCATCCCCTGGGCGAGTACATGCGGCGCAACACTTCTTTTCCCGATCTGCTCAATGAAATGACCGCAGTGGGGGAGGAGACCGGCGCCATCGAATCGACCCTGGACGTCATCAGTGATTTTTATGATAACGAATCGGAGACCGCCACGGCGCGGGCGCTTTCCCTGTTGGAGCCGGCGATTATCTGCGTGCTGGCCATCGTGGTCGTCTTTATCCTGTTGGCTGTCTATATGGCCATGTTTACGATGTACGACGGCATCGTCTGATCTTTGATTCCATAGCCGGAAAAGCCACCGGCTTTGAGAATAAATAGAAAACAAATTTGAGGAGGAGTTTCTGATGAATTACATTCGCAGCAAAAAAGGCTTTACCCTGATGGAAATGTTGATCGTTGTCGCCATTATCGCCGTTCTTATCGCCATTGCCATCCCCACTTTTTCCGCCCAGCTTGACGGCGCGCGGGAGGGTGTTGATGACGCGAACCTGCGTTCCGCCAAATCCCTGGCTGTTTCCAAGTACCTGATGGATGACGCGGAAAACACCGCTGCGGTTACCTACGGCGTTATTAAGGATTCCGAGGGCAACCTGAATCTGTGCGTAGACAGCGATGGCACTGCGGCCGGCTTCCAGTGGTCTACTGAAGACGCTAAAGTCGCGCTGAAGGGCCAATCCACGGCCAACAAATCGACCTCTTTAACCATTGAAGTGACCGGCGGCGCCGTTACTGGCACCTCCTGGTAAGAAAAATCGCCTTTTTTGGCAAGGCGGTGCGGAGAGGCGCCCGACGTCTCTCCGCGCTGCCCCTGAGAAGCCGTTTCTCAAACGGCTTTTGAGGGGTGGCTTTGCTTTACGCCAAAGGCTGCCTTTCTAAAGGGGAATCTGCTATGTGGGGTTTTACCGCGGCTTTTTCCGCGTATCTGCTGTTTTTGACCGCTCTGCTGGGGCTGGCCGCAGGCAGCTTTATCAATTGCGCCGCCTGGCGCCTTGTCCACCATGAGCCGTTTTTCCGGGGAGGGCGCAGCCACTGCGTTGCCTGCGGCCACGCGCTTTCGCCGCTGGATCTGATCCCGTTGCTGAGCTGGATCTGCCTGCGCGGGCGCTGCCGCTATTGCGGCAAGCCGGTCTCGGCCCGTTATCCCTTGGCGGAGGCCGCCACGGCGGTTTTGTTTCTTTCCGCGGCGCTTTGCTTTGGGCCCACGCTGGAGACGGTGCAGCTCATGCTTCTGGCGGTGCTGCTCATGGGGGTCTGCCTGACAGATCTGGAATCCTGCGTGATTTATGACCGTTTCCTGCTTTTGATCGCCGCGCTTTGGGCGGCGTTTCTTCCATTTTCCCCCTCTGTGCAGGAGACCCTTGTTTCCGGCATCGCCGGTGCGTTTTCCGTTTCCCTGCCCCTGTTGCTGCTCACCCTTTTTGGCGAGCATGTGCTGCATCGGGAGATGATGGGGGGCGGGGACATCAAGCTTTTTTGTGTGCTGGGGCTGTTTTTGGGCTGGAAGCTCAGCCTAATGACCCTAATTTTTGCCTGTTTCACAGGGATCCTTTTTGGCCTTGTGTTCCGGAATAAAACCTTTGGCGGTGGGGAGGAGCCCGCGGGAGCGTTCCCCTTCGGCCCGGCGGTGTGCCTGGCCGCGTGGGTGGTTCTGCTTTTTGGCCGCCCGCTGCTGGATTGGTATTTCTCATTGTTCTGATGCTTTTCCCGCAAAGGGAGGGCGCGAGGAGGTTTATAAATGGCAAGATCCACTTATACAGGGATCGATATTGGGGCAAGCGGGCTAAAGCTTGCCACCTGTGCCGACGGCGTGATCAAGAAAATAACGGTGGCGGATGTACCGGAAAATCTTGTGCGCGACGGGCGCATCCTGTCGCCGGAGATCATGGCGGGCGTGCTGCAAAAAGCGGCGGCGAACGGCGGTATCAGCTGCAAAAACTGCTGCGTCAGCCTGCCGTCTTCCGTATCGTTTTTCCGTCGGCTCACGATGCCCGCCATGGACGTCGAGCAGCTGCAACTGAACCTGCCGTATGAGTTCCGGGATTATATTACCCAGGATAAAGCGGCCTATTTTTATGATTATTCCGTGGTCGGGATACTTCGCAATGAAAACGGGGAGCCAAAGACTTTGGATCTGATGGCCTGCGCCACGGAAAAACAGACCATCGCCGCCTACAACGCCATGCTGCGCCGGGCGGGGATGAAGCTGCGCGTCGCCATTCCGGAAGAATTCTGCTATTCCGTCCTGCTGCGCAATTACGAGGAGGAAAACCCTTCGGCGGAGCGGCGGGAATACGCGATCCTGGATCTTGGCCACAGCGCCACGCGCATCCATTTTTACACCGGCAGCGTCTACGAGACGACCCGTGTTATCGAGAGCGGCGGCGCCCAGCTGGACGAGATCGTCGCCGAGCAGGAAAATATCGATATCCACGCCGCCCATCTGACCAAGCTTTCCGGCCGCAGCGGTGTGCTGACGTCGGAACAGTGCGTCAATCTTTTCCAGTCCATTGCGGTCGAGATCATGCGCGCGGTCAATTTTTATCATTTTAACAATCCGGAGAGCACCCTGCGGGATCTGTATCTCTGCGGCGGCGGGGCGATGCTCCAGCCCCTTTGCGATGCCATTGCCGCGACCTCGGAGCTTGCGCTTCACCCGATTACGGAGCTCCTTTTCGGCAACGGCGCAATAGCGGCCGATATGATCCGTTGCCCTGTGGCCATCGGCGCGGCTGGGCAGGGGGAGGGGAACGTATGAGTGTGAAAAAGAACGGCCGTACTCCCGTTTATCCAAGCAAGACCGGTATGAACCTGGCGATGCGGGACCGCAAGACTAAGGCAAACCCGGTTTTTGTGGTAGTGTCTGTAATCCTTGTGGCGGCCATTGCCGTTTTGTTTAGCCAGTTTGCCGTTGTGCGCCCCATGGCGCAGGTGATGCAGGCAAAACGCACCGCCCAGGAGGCGGAGCAGCAGCTGGCGATGCTGGAAGAACACAATGCCGATTATGAAGAAATCCGCCATCAGTACGGCGTCTATGCCAACCGCGGTTTTACCGATGATGAGTTGGCCCGGGTCGACCGGCTGGACGTGCTGGAACTGGTGGAAAACGAACTGATGCGTGCCGCCACGGTGCGTTCCCTTGCGGTGACCGGCAATGAGGTTTCGACGACGCTTAGCGATATTTCGCTCAATAGGCTTTCCACCCTGTACCTTGACCTGACGGAGAATGCACTGGTCGATTCGGTCACGGTCACGGCTGTGGACGGGCAGGGAAGCGTTAGCGATGACGCCAATACCACGGCTTCCATCATCATTAAGTTGACGACGAAGGGAGCGGATGGGGAATGATCGTTTTAAGCCGAGATTTCAGCAAACGCGAAAAAGTGCTGTTGGCTGTTTTGGCAGCGCTGCTTTTGGTGGTTTTTTACTATACGCAGGTTTGGGTTCCCTATACGGAGGGGATCGCGCAGGCCCGGGCGGATCAGACGGCCGCGGAGGATGAAATTCTAGTGCAGGAAGCGCTGGCCCAGCGCCGCGACAGCATGGAAACAGAGCTGCAGGAGCTGTTGGCACAGGGTGCGGACGCGACTCCGATCCCGGAATTTGACAATGCGAAAAACGTGATGAAGGTTCTCAATACCGTGTTGGCCCAGGCGACTTCCTATACGCTGAGCTTTAAAGATCTTGCCATTTCGGAGGATTCTTCCCTTGTGCGGCGCAGCGTATCCATGACTTTTTCCAGCGAAAGCTACGCCGAGGCCAAGGCGATCCTCACTTCGCTGCAAGAATGCGGTTATCGCTGCCAGCTGGGGAACCTTGCCATCGAGCCGGAGGGAGATCTTCGCACCTCTCCCGTCCATGTGACCCTATCGGTGGTGTTTTTTGAATCCAATGGCGACAGCGTTTCCGAAGTCAGCGCCGCGTGAGAAAACCGGGCGAAAATGGGAATGGAACAAACCAAATTGTGCAGGATCAAAAACATATGGTTAAAAACAGGGGATGTATAAAGTCGGGAACCGGCGGTCGAACCCATAATTTTCTCAAAAAACGGGCCGCTGCAGAAGGTAGAGGCAGGTATTTTTGCTTTTTTCTGCTGCGCCGTTAGTTTTTAACCGGAAGCTTTCCCAAAGAAAGGAAGAAGGCTCTAAATCCTTTCATTTTCGCCAGCGGGACAAGGAAAATCAAAAAGCGAAAAAACGGGCTTGACAATCCCCTGCTGCCAAGCTATAATCATGAACAAGATATTGAACAAACTGCTGATTGAGGAGAGTACTCAGAAACAAACGAGTTCCAGAGAGCCGCCGTTGGTGTGAGTGCGGCACACGCGTTGCTGAGGAATGGACTCATAAGGGTGGGAAGAAAGGCTGCGGCTGAGTAATGCCCAACGGGTGTCTCCCGTTACAGAGAATAGGTGTTATTTTGCACTGAATAAAGCGCATACGTTTTCGTATGAATTTAGGTGGTACCGCAGAAGCTGAAAGCTTTTGTCCTGAGTGAGCAGGACAAAAGCTTTTTTTGTTGCCAAAGTTCTGCGCGCCGTCCCTGAAGCAGTCAAACTGGGAAGATATCTTAAAAAACATTAAAACGGAGGAAAACAAACATGTACAAGGATATCTTGCAAAAGCTGACCAATCGGGAGGACATGAACGAAGAAGAGGTATTGGAGATCATCTCCGCCATCAGCCGGGATGAGCTTACCGACGGGCAGATCTCCGGGTTCCTGGTGGCCCTGGTGATGAAGGGAACCAGTATCCAGGAGACGGCATATATCGCCAAAGCCATGCGGCAGGTTTGCATTCCGCTGCATCCCCATACAACAGAGGAAATGATGGATACCTGCGGTACCGGCGGCGGCCTGAGCACCTACAACATCTCCACGGCCACGGCCATTGTGGCGGCGGCGGCCGGAATCCCCATCGCTAAACACGGCAGCCGTTCCATTTCCAGCCTTTCCGGCAGCGCAGACGTGCTGGAGGCGCTGGGCGTCAACATCGATCTGACGCCGGAACAGGCCCAGCAGTTGATCGAGCAGATCGGCATCGCCTTTATCTACGCGCCGCTGTTCCATCCGGTGATGTGTAAGGTGCTGCCTCCTGAGTCCGTCCTCGGCATCAAGACGATCTTCTACACCATCATCGGGCCGCTGATCAACCCGGCCTTTGCGCCGCGTCATCTGCTGGGAGTTTATAAACCGGAGCTGTTGGAGCAGGTGGCCTACGTCGCCCGGGAGATCGGCTATACCCGCGCCATGTTTGTCTACGGCGAGGACGGCCTGGACGAGATTTCGCTGCTGGGCAAGACCCGGGTCCTGGAGCTTAAGGACGGCGATCTCAGCTCTTATACCATCGAGCCGGAGGATTTTGGCCTGAGACGCTGTACCATCGACGACATTAAAACCGGAACGCCGGAAGAAAACGCGGGGATCATCCGCGGCGTATTCGATGGGACGATCACAGGGCCGCAAAAGGACGCGGTTATTCTCAACGCCGCCGGAGCCTTAGTGGTAGGCGGAAAAGCGGAGGATTTTGCGCAGAGCGTCGCTTTGGCACGCAGGATCATCGAAAACGGAGAGGCACAGAAAAAGATGGAGGAGCTGATCGCCGGCTCCAACGCTTTTCAGAAGAAATAAGAGGGAGCGGCTATGGCATTTTTAGAAGCGCTGCGGCGGGCCAAAAGCCTGCCGAAAAATATCGTGATCCCCGACATCAAATGCTTTTCCCCCAAAGAGGGGGATCTGCTGCGGGGCAGGGATCCGGCGGAGTTTGCCAAAAGCCTGGCGGCGGCCGGGGCGCCAGTGCTCTCCGTTGTGACGGAATCGGAACATTTTCACGGCTCCTTAGAGCTGCTTCGCCAGGTATGCCAGGCGGTAGACGTCCCGGTGCTTCGCAAAGATTTTGTCACTTGCCGGGAGGACCTGGTGCAGACAAAGGCGGCGGGGGCCGCTGCGGTGCTTTTGATGTACGCCTGTCTGCCGCCAGAGCAGCTGGAAAAGCTGTACCGGGAGGCGCGGGAGCTGGGGCTGGACGTTCTGGTGGAGACCCACACAGAGGAAGAACTAGCCCGGGCCGGGGCCATCGGCGCGCGGCTGGTGGGGATCAATAACCGCAACATCCGCGAGCTGGAACGGGATGGCGGAAACGTGGAACGTACCCGTCGCCTGGCCGCCCAGCGGCCCCAAAGCGCCTTTCTCATCAGCGAGAGCTCGCTGATGACCCCGGAAGACGTGCGCAGGGCAGTGGCGGGAGGAGCCGACGCCGCCCTGGTGGGTACCGCTCTTTGGCAGGCGAAAGATCCGGCCCTTTTTTACCGGAGGATGTGCCGCAGGGTAGAGATCAAATTCTGCGGCGTTATGGATCAAAACGGCCTGGAGACCTGCGCCGGGGCGGGCGCCGACCTTTTGGGGTTTGTGGTGGATTATCCGGAGCCTGTGGCCTGGAACCTCAAGCCGGAGGCGGCCGCGCCGCTGCTGGCAGCCAGGGCGCTGGATACCCGCCGCTGCCTGGTAACGGGCGGCGCGCCCGGAAAGATCCTGCGCTTGGGCGAACAGCTTTGTCCGGATCTGATCCAGCTGCATCATCGGGAGACTTTGCAGGAGACCCGGGAGATCGCGGCGGGGCTGCGGCGGATGGGGATCGGTACCATCCGTACCATTCCGGTTCACGAGGAAGAGCGCCGGGCCCAGTTTGGCACGGAAAATGCCGGTGAACTTCTGCGGTACTTTGAAGACGCCGGGGTAGAGGCCGTTTTAATAGACGCCCGTGGCCCGGCCAGCGCAGGTGGCGCCGGGCATACCCCGCCGTTGGAGGCGTTTCGGCAGTTTAACCGAGAGGGGCGGCTGCCGGTGATCCTGGCTGGAGGGATCACACCGGAAAATATTAGGCAGACCCTGAGGGAAAGCGGCGCGGCAAGGATCGACGTCATGAGCGGGATCGAGACGGCGCCAGGCGCTAAATCCAGGGAGCTGGCGCTTCGCCTGATCGAACAGGCAGAAAGAGGGATATGATGAATTCAAAAGGAAGGTTTGGGATCCACGGCGGGCAGTACATCCCGGAAACGCTGATGAACGCCATGCTGGAGCTGGAGACCGCATACCGCAAATACAAGGACGATCCGGATTTTAACCGGGAATTGACAGAGCTGCTCAATGAATACGCAGGGCGTCCCAGTAGGCTGTATTACGCCCAGCGCATGACCCGGGATCTGGGCGGCGCAAAAATTTATTTAAAGCGCGAGGATCTTAACCATACCGGCGCTCATAAGATCAATAACGTCCTGGGGCAGATCCTGCTGGCAAAGCGCATGGGCAAGACCCGCGTCATCGCCGAGACCGGCGCGGGGCAGCACGGCGTGGCTACTGCCACGGCGGCCGCCATGATGGGGATGGAGTGCGAGATCTTTATGGGCAGAGAGGATTGCCAGCGGCAGGCGCTGAACGTTTACCGCATGCGCCTGCTGGGCGCAAAGGTACATCCGGTGGACGCTGGCACAGCGACGCTGAAGGACGCGGTTTCCGAGACTTTTCGGGAATGGACCTCCCGCATTGAGGATACCCACTATCTGCTGGGTTCCGTTATGGGCCCGGCGCCGTTCCCCGAGATCGTCCGGGATTTTCAGGCGGTCATCAGCCGGGAGATCCGCGACCAGCTGCAGGCAAAGGAGGGCAGGCTTCCGGACGCTGTCGTCGCCTGCGTTGGCGGAGGTTCCAACGCCATCGGCGCATTTTATCATTTTATCCCAGAAAATGGAGTGCGGCTTATCGGCTGCGAGGCGGCGGGCAGGGGGATCGATACCCTGGACACTGCGGCTACCATCAACACCGGACGCTTGGGGATCTTCCACGGTATGAAATCCTATTTTTGCCAGGATGAATACGGGCAGATCGCGCCGGTATACTCCATTTCAGCGGGCCTTGATTACCCCGGGATCGGCCCGGAACACGCCTATCTGCACGACATTGGCCGCGCGGAATATGTGGCGGTGACAGACGATGAGGCGGTAAGGGCCTTTGAATACCTCTCCCGCATGGAGGGGATCATTCCGGCCATTGAAAGCGCCCACGCCGTAGCCCACGCCATGCGTCTGGCGCCGGAAATGTCCAAAGATCAGATCCTTGTCGTCAATATTTCCGGGCGGGGGGACAAGGACTGCGCCGCCATTGCGCGGTATCGAGGGGAGGATCTATATGAGTGAGCTTGCGAAGGCTTTTGACCATGGAAAGGCTTTTATCCCGTTTCTTACCTGCGGGGATCCTTCTCTGGAGACAACGGAGCGGCTGGTCATCGCCATGGAGCGGGCCGGGGCCGATCTGATCGAGCTGGGGATCCCTTTTTCCGATCCGACCGCAGAGGGGCCGGTCATTCAGGCGGCGAACATCCGGGCTCTGTCCGGCCATGTGACCACCGACAAAATTTTTGCAATGGTGCGTTCCCTGCGGCAGAAAGTGAAGATCCCACTGGTGTTTATGACCTACGCCAATGTGGTGTTTTCCTATGGGTCGGAGCGTTTTATCTCCACCTGCAGGGATATTGGCGTTGACGGGCTTATCCTGCCGGATATCCCCTTTGAGGAAAAACAGGAGTTTGACGGGTTTTGCCGTCAGTACGAGGTGGAACTGATCTCGATGATCGCCCCCACCTCTAAGGAACGCATCAGCCGCATCGCGGCCGAGGCGTCCGGTTTTGTCTACTGCGTTTCCTCCCTGGGCGTCACAGGGACCCGCGCCTCCATCACCACCGATGTCGCTGCCATGGTGGAACTGGTGAAAAAGGCAAAGGAGATCCCCTGCGCGGTGGGCTTTGGGATATCCACGCCAGAGCAGGCGGCGCGGATGGCGCGCTGTGCCGACGGGGTCATCGTCGGTTCCGCCATTGTCAAGCTCTGCGCCCAATACGGAGAAGGCTGCGTCCCCCATGTGGAGAAGTATGTAGCCGATATGAAAAAAGCGATCCGCTGATCGTTCATAAGAAAAGCCCGTCGCCGGTTTTCCGGCGGCGGGCTTTTGGCTTTTTCTTGCCAAAGGGGGGAGGGGATGTTATCCTTAAAGCCAAAGAAGCGTTTTACGGCGGGGAAATGGGGGAAAATACTTGCCGCCGCGCTGCCGAAAGGGTGATGAATTTGCTGGAGTTGGAATTCGCGCGCTGCCGGGTGGATGTTTTTCTGCCGGAAGGGGCGGCGCGCCAGATCGTGTATCTCCATGCGGAGAGGGAAGAAGCAAAAGCGGTATGGCAGAGCCTGACCGGCCCCCGGCCGATTCTGGCCGCGATCAGCCGCATTGACTGGAACCGGGATCTTTCCCCCTGGCCTGCGGAAAAGGCTTTTCGGGGCGGGGAAGATTTTGCGGGAGAGGCCGGGGCGCATTTGGCGCGCCTGACCGGACAGATCATCCCCCATGTGGAGCGGGAGCTCCCGGCCCAGCCGGTTTTCCGCGGCCTTGCGGGCTATTCCCTGGCGGGGCTTTTTGCGGTGTGGGCACTGTATCAGACCGACGTCTTTGACGGGGCGGCTTCCATGTCCGGATCCCTCTGGTTCGACGGCTTTTCCCAATACGCGAGGGAGCGTTCCATCTGCCGGGTTCCCCGGCGGCTGTATCTCTCTTTGGGAGACCGGGAAAAAAACACAAAGAGCCAAAGAATGGCCGCGGTAGAGCGCTGTACGTTGGAAGTAGCGCGGTCGCTGGAAGAGAAAGGGGCCGCCCCCTTTTTTGAAAACCGTCCCGGCGGGCATTTTCAGGATGTGACAGAGAGGATCGTCCGCGGAGTGAATTATCTTACAGTGGAGAGCGGCGGATAAAGAAAGCCGCACCCCGGCACAGGCCTTAACGGGATACAGGGCGCGGCCGCGTTTTGGCTGCGCCCTGTATCTGATTTTTTTCGGCGGCGGAGTTTTTTGGCGGCACAGAGCCAAAACAGCGATTAGGGCTGCGGCTGCTTTTCACCGGCGGGCAGGACAGGGCCTTTTTTTCGGGTAAGCAGCAATCCGCTGGCCAGGGCGGTCAAAGGGGCTACGCTGACCAAACCGAAGCTTCCCACCACGGTGTCGATGATCTCCGCCGAAACATACTTGTAATTGAACACGTTGTAAAGCGGCGTACCCTGGGCCATAAAGACCATCAGCAGCGCGACATAGCCTCCGGAATAGGCCAGCAGCAGGGTGGTGGTCATGGTACCCATGGCGGCGCGGCCCACATTAAAACCAGATCGCGTCGCCTCCAGCCAGCCGATCCCCGGCTTTTTCTGAACGACCTCATAGACAGCGGAGGTAATATCCACCGCGAGATCCATCACGGCGCCGGAAGAGCCGATGAAGATGCTGGCCATAAAGATCTGCGTCAGGTTCAGGCCTTGATAGCCGCTGTAGAGCAGGCTTTCCGAATAAGGCATAATGGCGCCGTGGATCTTAAATTGGCTGGTGAAAAGCGCCCCCAGCAGGCAGGTGACAAGAAGCCCCGCCAAGGCCCCGCCCACCGCGGCGAGGGTGCGGCGGTCGAAACCGTATACCAGGGAGATGATGGCGAGGGTAAGCACAAAGGTAACGGCCAGGCCAACATAGATCGGGTGGTAGCCTTTTAGATAGCTGGGAATGAGCACCTTCCAAATGGCAAGGACGGTAAAAAGGAAAGAGAGCACCGCCCGCAGACCGGTTTTTCCGGCAAACAGCACCAGAAAAACGATAAAGGCAAGCCCAAGGAACAATTCCTGGCCGATGCGGTAGTGGTCGATCATGCTGACAGAGAGGATCGATCCTTCCTGGCTGTTGATCAGCACCAGGGCTTTATCTCCCGGGACAAAAAGTTTATCGTTTTCCAAAGACCCGGAGAGCAGATTCACGCCGGTGACGGTTTGGCCCTTCCAGGGGCTGCCCAGCAGCTGAATCGTACAGGTCTGCTCGCCGCTGCGCACAAGGCCGGTATCGACGATGGCGCTATTATCCGCCGCGATGACCCGGGCGGCGCAGTGGTTGGCGTCCCGGTAGATCACGGCGTCTTCAAAGCCGGTGGGCAGCAGCCAAAGCACCACCGTCAAAACAAGGAACAAAAGCACCGGCAGTTGGTGGAGCAGCTGTTTTTTTGTGGGCACACGCAATTTCATCATAGGATATAGGATCCTTTCCAGACAGGGAAAACGCGGACGGCAAACCGCCCGCGTTTTTTCTGTTGTTTTTTAGGGGAGGTTACTGGACGTTCAGCAGTTCCGCCATTTTGTGGTAGATCTGGGTGTTGTCGTAGTAGCCTTCAAAGAGCTCCTGACCGGCACCCTGGGCGAACACGGCCACGGGCAGGCCGGTGTGAGCGTAAGAAGCAAAGTTGATGCCGGATTTGTTGTTGAGCAGGTGGGTGATGGTGACGGTCAGGGGCTCGTAGGAGCCGTAGAGGACATACTCCGCCTGGGTGGGATCTTCTTCGGAATCCGGAGCCATGGTGGCGGCGTAAGCGGCTTCCAGCAGGCCCAGCTCATAGTCGGTGAGGACCAGTTTGCTTTCTTCAGTGGCGTCGGAGTCATCTTTGGTCATCAGGCCAAAGCATTCTTTTACATCGACGAGGACGTCGGCAAAGGGGGTGCTGTTCTCTTTGTAACCGGCCACGTAGTCGGCGTCAAATTTGGCGTAGGAGACCTTTTGGTTGGTGAGGTTGGTGAGGAAGGTGTCGTAGTCTGTGCCGGCATAGCCGATGGTCAGGCCGCCGGTCTCGTGGTCGCCGGTGACCAGGATCAAGGTCTCGTCGGGATGCTGGTTGTAAAAAGCGATGGCTTCGTCTACCGCGTCGGCCATGGCGATGGTATCGGCGATGGTAGAACCGGCATCATTGGCGTGGCAGGCCCAGTCGATCTTGCCGCCCTCGACCATCATAAAGAATCCGGCGTCGTTATCCAGTACTTCGATCCCTTTTTTGACGTAGTCGCGCAGGGACCATTCGGCGTCGGCGCGGTCGTTGTCGTAGGAGAGGGAGTCGCTGTCGGCCAGGGTCTCGCCGATGATGATCGCTTTGCCGTCCGCACTGGTCAGAGCTTCGGCTTCGGCCTGGGTCTTGATGACCTTGTAACCGGCGGCAGCGGCCACTTCATAGCTGTCGGTTTTGTCCTTGTCGGCGCCGGTGGTCTGTTTCAGGCCGCCGCCGGCAAAATACTCAAAACCGCTGTCCACCAGCTCCTCGCTGATCTCGTAGTAACTGTTGCGGCTGGCCTGATGGGCATAAAATGCGGCGGGCGTCGCATGATTGAGATTGACGCTGGAGACGATGCCGATTTTAAAGCCAAGCTGTTTTTTCAGCTTTTCGGCGATGGTCTCGTAGCTTTGGGTCTTGCTTTCATTCATATTGATGGTGCCGCTGTGGGTCTTGTGCCCGGTGGAGATGGAGGTGGCGGTGGAAGCGGAGTCCGGGCAGAAGGAGGTAGAATCGAAGGTGGCGGCGGAACCGGCGACGGGGAAATTCATAAAGGAAAGGGTTTTTCCGCCTTTCAGGATCTCATCGCTGGGATCCTGGGCCACAGCGCCCAGATAGTCGGACGCGGCCTGGAACTGGGGATAGCTCATGCCGTCTCCAATAAAGAGAAAGACATATTTTGGGGTTTTGATTTTTTCGGGCGCGGCGGCGGGAGTCGAGGCGGAGACGGAAGAAGCGGGAGCCGGCGCCGCGCTGGGCGCCGTACTGCTGCATCCTGCAAAGGCGGTCATTGCCGCGGCAGCGGCCAGAAAAGCGGCCAAAGAACGTTTGAAATTCATACAAGATCCTCCAGATTTCTAATTTTTTTCGCAGTTCCCATCATAACGGAATTGTCCCGGGCCGGGAACCAAAGTTGGGTAATTGAAACGTAAAAAAAAGGTAAGGGAGGAAACGGCATTTTTTAGAGCGCTGCGGCGCAAACTTTTGAAAAGTGCGGATAATTGAGCGGGGAACCGCGCAAAATAAACTGGAGTGATAGCCCCTGAAAGCATGTGCCAAAAAACAAGGTTTCCGGCGTGCCGCCGGGAACCTGATTGGAGGAATAAAAATGAAAAAGCTGTTTACTGTTTTTGTAGCGGCGGCGCTTGTTTTGTCGATGGCCGCCTGCGGGAATTCCGGGTCATCGGGAACGTCTGGTTCCGGAGGATCTTCGGCGGGCTCCGGTTCCTCTTCCGGGGGCTCCGGAGATTCTATCCGCTACCTCAATTTTAAGCCGGAGATCGCCGGGGTTTACGACGAGATCGCCAGGGCCTATGAGGCCGAGAGCGGCGTTAGGCTTATCGTCACCACCGCTGCCAGCGGGACCTACGAGCAGACGCTCAAATCCGAGATCGTCAAATCCGACGCCCCGGATATTTTTCAGATCAACGGGCCAAAGGGTTATGCCGCCTGGAAGGACTATTGCGCCGATCTTTCCGATAGCCAGCTGTATGCCCATCTTTCCGATAAAAGCCTGGCCATTGAGGACGGGGAAGGAGTGTATGGCATCCCCTATGTGGTGGAGGGCTACGGCATCATCTACAACAATGCCATCATGGAGCGGTATTTTGCCATGGACGGAGCCAAGGCGGCTTCCATGGAGGATGTCAATAATTTTGGGATGCTCCGCAGCGTGGTGGAAGATATGACCGCCAGAAAGGAGGCGCTGGGGATCGAAGGCGTTTTTGCTTCCACCAGCCTTGCCCCCGGCGATGATTGGAGATGGCAGACCCATTTGGCCAATATCCCCCTCTATTACGAATTTAAAAACAATGAGATCGACCTGACAGGGGACGAGACTGGCGAGATCCTTTTCCAATACAGCGACAACTACAAAAACATTTTTGACCTGTATCTCAACAATTCCGTTACGGCCCCGGGGCTGCTGGGCGGCAAATCCACCGACGATTCCATGGCGGAGTTTGCCCTGGGCAAGGCGGCGATGGTGCAAAACGGCAACTGGGCCTGGAGCCAGATCAGCGGCGTCAGCGGCAATGTGGTGGCGGAAGAAGACATCCGTTTCCTGCCGGTCTACACGGGGATCGAAGGGGAAGAGGGGCAGGGCCTTTGCACCGGCACCGAAAATTTTCTTGCCGTTAACAAAGAATCCTCGGAACGGCAGCAAAAACTGGCGGAGGATTTTTTGTTCTGGCTTTATTCCAGCGAGACGGGGAAACGCTTTGTGGTGGAGGAGCTGAACTTTATCGCTCCCTTTGATACCTTTGAAGAGGACGAGCGCCCGGGAGACCCCTTGGCCCGGGAGGTGCTGCGCTGGATGGAGAAAGAAGGGACCGAATCGGTGCCCTGGAACTTTACCATTTTTCCCAACCAGAGCTTTAAAGATAAATTTGGCGCGGCGCTGCTGGAATATGCCCAGGGCGGAAAGAGCTGGGAGCAGGTGAAAGAGACGGTCATTGCCCAGTGGAAAGCCGAGAGCGAAAAACAGGCCTCGGGGGGCGCATAAAAGCGAAGATGCTCCCGTGGCTATCGGTTCCCGCGCCGCGCTGCAGGGCGGCGCGGCGCGGGAATTTCTTTTTTCGAAAAAATGTGATAGAATAACAGCATTCGGCCAAGTGTCCGGCGGAGCCCCCCGCCCGCTTTTTGCAAAACCGGCGGGAGGGGGCTTTGGGAAAGGGCGCCGCCCGAAGACGCCGCCAGATTTTGCGGCGGGGTTCGGCACTGCGGCAAGCAATGCGGAAACGAGGAAGATATGATGCAAAAAACGCTGAAAAAGTATTTTGCATTTTTTGCCTTGCCAGCGGTGGCCGCCTTTTGTATATCCTTCGTCATTCCATTTGTTTTCGGCGTTGGCCTTTCTTTTGCGGAGTTTACCACCGTATCCAACGCCAGATACGTTGGACTGCAAAACTATGTTAAGGCCTTTGGCGAAAGCGCGGAATTCATCCGCGCCCTTTGGTTTACCGTCCGCTTCACCGTAGTCTCTGTGGTTACGGTCAACGCGGCGGCCTTTTTCCTGGCGCTTCTGCTTACCCGCGGCGTCGCCGGTACCAATCTGTTCCGGACGGTGTTTTTTATGCCGAACCTGATCGGCGGTATCGTGCTGGGATATATTTGGCAGCTGATCATCAACGGCGTGTTGTATCCCAAAGGGGTCACGCTGCTGGCCGACGCCAGATACGGTTTTTGGGGCATGGTAGCGCTGATGAATTGGCAGATGGTGGGGTATATGATGATCATCTACATCGCCGGGCTTCAAAATATCCCCGGGGAGCTCATCGAGGCGGCGGCCATCGACGGTTCCTCTCCGTTTCAAACCCTGCTAAGGGTTACTTTTCCGCTGGTCATGCCCTCCGTTACCATCTGCACCTTCCTTACCCTGACCAATTCCTTCAAGATGTTTGACCAGAATCTGGCGCTGACTGGCGGCGCCCCTTCGGAGCAGACCACCATGCTGGCCCTGAATATTTACAAAACCTTTTATGGCCGCACGGGCTATGAAGGCGTTGGCCAGGCCAAAGCGGTGGTGTTTTTCCTGCTGGTGGCCGCCATTGCCCTGACGCAGCTTTGGCTTACCAGAAGCCGGGAGGTGGAGGGCTGATGGCAGAACGCAATCATGGGCTGGATCTGCTGATCATCCTCTTTATTACCTTGCTGTCCGCGCTTTTTCTGGCGCCGGTCTTTATCATCCTGATGAATTCCTTCAAAGGCCGTTTTTTTATTTCGGAAGAGCCCTTTCGCCTGCCCACCGCCGAGACCTTTGCCGGGCTGGAAAACTACCTCACCGGCGTTGGAAAGACCGGATTTTTTAGCGCGTTTGGTTACTCCCTGTTCATTACCACCGGTTCGGTGGCGGCTATTGTGCTTTTTACGTCCATGACAGCCTGGTATATCATCCGGGTAAAGGGGCGCTTTACCGCTTTTTTATATTACTGCTTTGTCTTTTCCATGATCGTTCCCTTTCAGATGGTGATGTTCACCATGTCGAAGCTTGCCAATGTGCTGCGTTTGGATAATGCTGTGGGGATTCTGGTGATCTATCTCGGTTTTGGAGCGGGCCTTTCGGTGTTCATGTTCAGCGGTTTTGTCCGGGCCATCCCGCTGGAGATCGAGGAGGCTGCCACCATTGACGGCTGCGGCCCGGTGCAGATCTTTTTTGGGGTGGTGCTGCCTATCCTCCGCCCGACAGCGATCACGGTGGCGATTTTAAACGCCATGTGGGTCTGGAACGATTATCTGCTGCCCCTTCTGGTGATCGGCAGCAAATACCGTACGATCCCGGTGGCGGTGCAGTACCTGGTGGGCGGCTACGGCTCTAAAGATATGGGGGCAATGATGGCGATGCTGGTGCTTTCCATTATTCCCATTGTCATATTTTATCTCTTCTGCCAAAAATATATCATCAGGGGCGTTATCTCCGGCGCGGTAAAAGGCTGAAAAGCGCGGCCCGGGGCTGAAATAGACGATTCTACACGAGAGGTGACACAAAGTGACTTTGCAAAAACAGCCGCCCATGGAGCGCGGCGCCGGGATCCTGCTGCCGGTGGCCAGCCTTCCTTCTCCCTATGGCATCGGCTCCCTTGGCGGGGCGGCGTACCGTTTTGTGGATTTTTTATCCGCGGCGGGCCAAAAATATTGGCAGGTGCTTCCCATTGGGCCCACCAGCTATGGGGATAGCCCCTATCAAAGCTTTTCCGCTTTTTCCGGAAACCCTTATTTCATCGATTTAGACTTTCTGCGGGAGGAAGGGCTGCTCACCCAGGAAGAGATCGATGCGCCGGACTGGGGAGGGCAGGCGGACGACATCGACTATGAGAAGATCTATCGCTGCCGTTTTCCGGTGCTGCGCCAGGCCTTTCGGCGCAGCGGACATCGGGATCTGCCGGAATATGTCCGATTTTGCGGGGAAAATGCGCATTGGCTGGGGGATTACTGCGAATACATGACGGCCAAAGAGCGTTTTGGCGGCCGGGAATGGCTGGCGTGGCCGGAGACGATCCGACGGCGGGACCCCGCGGCGTTGGAGGATCTGCGCCGGGAGATGGAGGAAGAGATCGAATTTTGGAAATTTTGCCAATACAAATTTTTTGAGCAGTGGGGCCGCCTGAAAAGCTACGCCAACGCCCGAGGGATCTCGATCATTGGAGATATCCCCATCTATGTGGCGTTGGACAGCGCCGACGTGTGGGTCAACGGAGATCAGTTCCAGCTTGACGGGGAGCGGCGTCCAACCCGGGTGGCGGGGGTGCCGCCTGATATGTTTTCCGCCACGGGTCAGCTGTGGGGGAACCCCCTTTACCGATGGGACAGAATGGAGCAAGACGGCTTTTCTTGGTGGAAAAGCCGCATGGCGGCTTCCGCCGGACTTTATGATATGATCCGCATCGATCACTTTATCGGCGTTGTGCGTTACTATTCCATCCCGGCCGAAGACGATACCGCCGCCCGCGGCGTCTGGGTGCCGGGCCCCGGCAAAAAGCTGCTGGAAGCGATCTCGGAGGTGCTGGGGGGCAAAAAGATCATTGCGGAGGACTTAGGGGTGGTGACGCCCGCCGTGCGGGAGCTGCTGGAGGAAAGCGGTTATCCGGGGATGAAGCTGATGGAATTTGCCTTTGATTCCGGCAGCGACAACGAAAACCTGCCTTGCCATCACAGGCAGAATATGGTGGTATATGCCGGTACCCACGATAATCAGCCTTTGGCGGGCTATTTTCCGGAGCAGAGCGCCGAAAGCCTCCTTTTTGCAAAGGATTATCTTGGCGTTTCCACGGTGGGCCAGCTGCCCTGGGCCCTGGTGCGTGCCGGGTATGCCAGCGTTGCCAACACCGTGGTATTTTTGATCCAGGATCTGCTTGGGATGGGGGATGATTCCCGCATCAATACCCCCTCTACCATCGGGCAAAACTGGCGCTGGCGCCTGCGGGAGGACCGTTTGACCGAAGAATTTGCGCGCCGTCTGCGGGAGCTGACCGCGCTTTATGGAAGATAAGGGGGAGGACGCGTGAACGAATTTGAGCAAAGGATCCTGGAACTGCTGTCTCTGGAGGGAAAGACCATGGAGACGGCGGCGACAGCCCCGCTGTACCGGGCAGTATCCGGGGCGGCAATGTCGTTTTTGCGGGAGAAATGGCAAGCGGCGCCCTCCGGCAAACGGGCCTGCTATTTTTCGGCGGAGTTTTTGACCGGCCGACTGATCTACAGCAACCTTTTGAATATGGGCAGGCTGGAGCAGTGCCGGGAGATCCTGGGGCGGCATGGCGTAGATATGGGGGCTTTTGAAGAGATAGAGGACGCGGCGCTGGGCAACGGCGGCCTGGACAGGCTGGCCGCCTGCTTTTTGGATTCCGCCGCCACGCTGGGCCTGCCGCTGAACGGCTTTGGGATCCGGTACCGTTACGGGCTGTTTCACCAGGTTTTCGAGGATGGGTTTCAAAAAGAGCTGGCGGACGACTGGACGCGTTTCGGAGACCCCTGGAGCGTCCGCCGGGAGGATGAAGCAGAGATCGTCTCCTTTGGCGACCAGACGGTGCGGGCGGTGCCTTACGATATGCCGGTCATCGGCTACGGCGGCCAGACGGTAAACAACCTGCGCCTTTGGCAGGCCGAGGCGCTTTCGGATTTTGATTTTGAGCTTTTTAACGCCCAGCAATATGATGCCGCCGTGGCGGAAAAGAACCGGGCGGAGCGAATATCCGCCGTGCTGTACCCCAACGACGATACCCGGGAAGGGAAGACCCTGCGCCTGAAGCAGCAGTACTTTTTTTCCAGCGCGTCGCTGCAAAGCGTGCTGCGGGCTTACCGGCGGGAACACGGCGCCGATCTTTCCGATTTTGCGAAAAATTTTGCCATCCAGCTTAACGATACCCATCCGGTCTGCGCCGTTCCGGAGCTGCTGCGGATCTTGATGAGCGAGGGCTGTATGACCTACGACCAGGCGTTCCCCATTGTGCGGGATACGTTTGCCTATACCAACCATACTGTCATGTCCGAGGCGCTGGAACGTTGGGATACCAGCCTTTTCCGGGAAGTCCTGCCGGAACTTTACCCCTATGTGGTGGCGGTGCAGAACGGTTTGCGCCGCGAGCTTAAGGGACGCGGCGTCGCCGGCCCCTGCGGTTATGATATCATCAGCGCGGGCCAGGTACACATGGCGCGCCTTGCCATCTACGCTTCCCACTCCACCAATGGCGTCGCCCGGATCCACACCGAGATCTTGAAGGACAGCGCGCTGAAAGAATGGTATAGCCTGTATCCGGAACGCTTTCACAACAAAACCAACGGCATCACCCAGCGGCGCTGGCTGCTGCTGTGTAACCCGGAACTCTCCAGGCTTATCACCGGGCGCATCGGCGACGGCTGGATCACAGATCTCGATCAGCTTAGAAGGCTGGAGCCCTACGCCGGAGAAGCGGGGACGATCCGGGAATTTATGGCGGTAAAAGCAGAGAAAAAGCGCCAGCTTTGCAGCTATATCCAAAAGCGGGAGGGCGTCCTGCTCGATTCGGAAGCTGTTTTTGATATTCAGATCAAGCGGCTTCATGAGTACAAACGCCAGCTGCTCAACGCCTTTTCCATTTTGGATCTGTATTTTACCATGAAGGAAGGCGGCCTAAAAGATATCCGGAGTGTGGTCTGCCTGTTTGGCGCCAAGGCGGCCCCGGGGTATTACCGTGCCAAGGCGATCATCAAATACATCAACGAAGTCGCCAGGCTAGTCAACGGGGATCCGGAAATTTCCGGACGGCTGCAGGTGTTGTTTGTACAGAATTACGATGTTTCCTATGCGGAAAAACTGATCCCGGCGGCGGATATTTCAGAACAGATTTCCCCTGCGGGGACGGAAGCCTCCGGGACCGGCAACATGAAGTTCATGCTCAATGGCGCAGTGACCCTGGGAACGCTGGACGGGGCCAATGTGGAGATCGTGGAACAATCCGGCCGGGAGAACAACTATATTTTTGGCGCCACCATTGAGGAGATCCGCCGGGTGGAGGGCAGCTATTGCGCAAAGGATCTGTATTTAGGGGACGCCCGTATCCGCCGGGTGGTGGATACGCTGATCGACGGCACGGTAAGCGATGGCGGGACAGGCATGTTCCGGGAGCTGTACGACGCCCTCCTGGCGGAGGCTTCCTGGCACAAGCCGGATCATTATTACCTGTTGCTGGATTTTATCCCCTATTGCAAGGCGCGCCTGCAGGCGATCCGAGACTGTGGCGACCGCGAAGCTTTCGCAAAAAAATGCCTGATGAACACGGCTGGCGCCGGAAAGTTTTCCAGCGACCGTACGGTGCGGCAGTATGCCGAAGAGATCTGGAAGATCGGATGAAGCCCCCAAAAACGGCAAAACGGCCCGGGCCTTGCAGGCTCTCGGGCCGTTTTGCCGTTTTGGAAAGTTTGCCCCAAAGTACTGGCGTTTTATGGGGAACCTTGCTATAATAATCCTAATATATATGCTGAAGAGGACGGCTGTTCCTGGACGTCTGTCCGCAATGGCGGCTATGTTCCCGCTGGGGGCCGCACAATGGGAAAAGAGGGATCTGGCTTGGAGCTTACCCGTGAAAACATCAAAAAGGTCGCGCTGCTGGTGGGCGGCGCTATTCTGCTTTACTGGGCGCTGAACAATTTTAAGCAGGTGCAGTCCTTGCTCACCTGGGGCTGCGCCCTTGTCGCTCCGTTTATCCTGGGGCTTTGCATCGCCTTTGTGGTCAACGTCCCCATGCAGGCGGTGGAGCGGCTGTTCTGCCGCCTTGCCAAACGGCCGAAGGCGGGGAAAGTGCTGCGGGCCGTCAGCCTGGTGGTTACGATCCTGCTGATGCTGGTGGCGATAGCGGTGGTAATGCTGCTGGTGGTGCCAGAGATCAGCAACACCGTGGCTACGGTGCGGGAGGCGTTTCCGCAGTTTTGGCAGCAGGTGCAGGCCTGGAGCGGCGAATTGATGGAACGTTTTCCCGAAGCGGTGACCTATTTCGGCAACATTAAGCTCGATTGGGACAGCATTGTCCAAAGCGTCATCTCCTTCCTGCAATCCGGCTTTGGCAATGTGGTCGGCTCCACGGTGACCATCATCGGCAGCGTGTTCAGCGGCGTGACGACAATGGTTTTGAGCCTGATCTTTTCCATCTATGTACTGCTTCAAAAAGAGACCCTGGCCCGACAGTGCAAACGCGCTTTGTATGCCTTTTTAAAAGAAAAGCGCGCCGACCGCTTTTTGGAGATCTGCACCCTGACCAGCCGCACCTTTTCCAAATTTATCACTGGTCAGTGCGTAGAAGCAGTGATCCTGGGGCTGATGTTCTTTATCTGCATGAGCATATTCCGTTTCCCCTATGCGCTGATGGTGGCTGTGCTCATCAGCGCGACGGCGCTGATCCCGGTATTCGGCGCCTTTATCGGCTTTATTGTGGGCGCGCTGCTCATTCTGGTTGTAAGCCCCATGCAGGCGCTGTGGTTCGCGGTGATGTTCCTCGTTTTGCAGCAGATCGAGGGGAACCTGATCTATCCCAAAGTGGTGGGCTCCTCCATCGGCCTGCCCGGTATCTGGGTTTTGGCTGCGGTGACGGTGGGCGGCAGCGCTTTTGGCGTGGTGGGCATGCTGGTGATGGTACCCGTGTTTTCGGTGCTCTATACGTTGTTTAAACAGGAAGCGTCCCGCAGACTGGCCGAAAAAAAGACTCCGATATCAAAACTGCGATAAGACCAGACCGCAGAAAATTGAGGATATTTATGAAAAAGTTGTTTCAATTTCGATTTCACCGGACGGTGATCGTCGCCCTGCTGCTGTTGCTGCAGATCCTCCTTCTGGTAGAGATGATCCTCTCGTTCCGCAATTATTTTGTCTCTTTTTACGGCATCAGCATACTGATCAGCCTGGCCGCCTCGCTATCTATCATCAACAACAAAAGCGACCCGGCTTATAAAATTGCCTGGCTGGTCCCGATCCTGCTGTTTCCGCTGTTTGGGGGGCTGTTCTACCTGATGTTTGGCATTAACCGCCTGACCCGCCGCCAGAAGCGGAAGATGGCGATCGTGAACGCGAATTTTGAAAAAATTGACGGCCCTGCCTCCGCCATGGAACAGCTGCGGCGGGAAGAAGAGCCGCAGGCGGCCCTGCAGGCGCAGTACATCTGCAATTATGCCCACTGTCCTCCTTATCGCAACACGGCGACAAAATATCTCGCCAGCGGCGAGGAGAAATTTGAGTGTATGGTGGAGGCGCTGAAAAAGGCGGAGCATTATATTTTCCTGGAATATTTTATCATTGAGGAAGGCGTGATGTGGAACGCCATCCTTGATATTTTGAAGGAAAAGGCGGCCCAGGGATTGGACGTCCGGGTGATGTATGACGATGTCGGTTCGCTGATGACCCTGCCGGCCGGATTTGGCCGCGCCCTGGAGGCGGCGGGGATCTCCTGCTGCGTTTTTAATCCCTTTGTCCCGATACTTTCGATGCAGCTCAACAACCGCGACCACCGCAAGATCTGCGTCATCGACGGCCATACCGGTTTTACCGGCGGCATCAATTTGGCTGATGAATACATCAACGCTGTGGAAAAGCACGGCCATTGGAAGGACACCGCCATTATGCTAAAGGGCGAGGCCGTTTGGAGCTTGACGGTGACGTTCCTTTCCCTATGGGATTTTTCCAAGGGTATTTCGGAGGATTACTCGCAGTTTTTCAGTGCGCGTTATCTCAGGGAGATCCCGGAGGCCCAGGGCTATGTGCAGCCCTTTACGGACAGCCCCCTGGACGACGAATCGGTGGGGGAGACGGTATACCTCAACATGGTCAATAAGGCGGAGCGCTATGTGTATATTACAACGCCTTACCTTATCATCAGCAGCGAGATGGTGACGGCACTGAAAAACGCGGCCAAATCCGGTGTGGATGTGCGTATCATCACGCCCCACATCGCGGATAAATGGTTCGTTCACGCCGTGACCCGGGCCTACTACGAGGCCCTTACAGAAGCGGGAGTGAAAATATACGAATACACGCCAGGCTTTATCCACGCCAAAACTTTTGTTGTGGACGATCGTTACGGCGTAGTCGGCACCATTAATCTGGATTACCGCAGCCTTTATCTGCATTTTGAATGCGCTGTTTGGATGTACAATACCGCCAGCATTCCGGACATTTATCAGGATTTTTTAAAGACGCTGGAAAAAAGCCAGGAGGTCACGCTGGAAGAGTGCCGCAAAGTCAAGTGGTACCGAAAGCTTGGCAGGTCTATCTTGCGGGTATTCGCGCCGCTGATGTAAAAAAGAAGATGCAGGGCGCCGCCAATCAAAGCGGCTGGTTCGATCCTATAAAAACGCCGGGCTTACAATGCCCGGCGTTTTTATAGAATCATGCAACCTTTTATGGCCTGTTTTTAGGGGGATCAGCTATTTTTCTGCGTAAAATTCCAGCCGTCGGCGCACATTTTTTCAATGCCGTATTCGGCCTGCCAGTTTAGCAGCTCCTTGGCTTTGGCAGTATCGGCGTAGCAAGTGGCGATATCGCCTGCCCGACGGGGCGCGATCACATAGGGAATGGGACGGCCGCAGGCCTTTTCAAAGGCGCTGACGATCTCCAGTACGCTGGTACCCTTGCCGGTCCCCAGATTGATGGGCTCCGCGCCGGGATGGGTCTCTGCATATTCCAGGGCGGCGATATGCCCGCGGGCAAGATCCACCACGTGGACGTAGTCCCGCACGCCGGTGCCGTCCGGCGTTTCATAATCGTCGCCGAATACATTGAGGTGTTTTAACCGGCCCATGGCCACCTGCGCCACATAGGGCAACAGGTTGTTGGGGATGCCGTTGGGGTTTTCGCCGATCAGGCCGCTCTCGTGGGCGCCGATGGGATTAAAATACCGCAGCAGCACCGCGCTCCAATCGGGCTCTGCCTTACAAATATCGCTGAGGATCTGCTCGATCATCACTTTGGTGTAGCCATAGGGATTGGTGGCGGAGGTGGGGCAGCCCTCCCGATAAGGGACGGGATTATTCATGCCGTACACGGTGGCGGAAGAGGAAAAAACGATTTTTTTGCAGCCTGCCCGTTTCATGGCGCGCAGCAGCTCCAGGGTACCGCCGATGTTGTTGTGATAATATTCCAGCGGTTTTGCCACAGATTCTCCAACCGCTTTGAGCCCCGCAAAATGGATCACCGCGTCCAGAGCAGTCTCGTCAAAAATACGGCACATGGCGCTGTAATCCAGCATATCGGCCTCATAAAATTTCATTTTTTTGCCGGTGATCTGCTCGATCCGCTCAAGAACTTCGGGCTTGGAATTGACGAAATTGTCCATGCCGGTCACCTCATAACCGGCGTTTAAAAGCTCGACGCAGGTGTGGCTGCCAATGTATCCGGCTGCCCCTGTAACCAAAATATTTTTCATCTTTTGCATTCTCCTATCCAATTTATTCTATCAAAAGGCAGAAATATCTGCCCAGTGCTTATAGGGTGTGGGACGGTGGGCTTTAGGCTAATAGTGCCTTTAAACCGCAGGCGCCGGCGGGGCGGACAGAGAGCGTCCGGCAACTGCCGGGCCCGCAAAGGGCTTCCATCCCACGGCAAAACTCCGCCAGCATCTCCTGGGGGACAAAGGCCTGGATGGCGCCGGCAAAACCGCCGCCGTGGACGCGAAAAGCGCCTTTTCCGCCCAAAAGCTTTTCACAAAGGGCAAGGGCCAGCGCCATTTCCTGGCGTTTGGAGGAGCCGGGAACAGAAACGTTTTGCAGATATTGGAAGGACGACCGGCCGGATTCCTTGATCAGCCGAAGAAAGGCGGGGAAATCGCCGCGTTCCAGGGCGGTGGCTTCTTCTATGGCGCGCTGGTCGTCGCCATAGAAATGGATGGCGCGCAAAGCGGCGCGATCTCCGGCGGTTTCCCGGATGCGGGAAAGCCCGGCCCAGAACTGCTGCTGCGATACCTGGCGCAGCGTTTGGCAGCCAAAGCAGGCGGCCACAGCACCCATTTCGGCGGGGATCGCCGCATATTCTTCGGTAAGCTGGGCGTGGCTTTTTCCGGTATCTATCAGGCAGAGGGCATGGCCGCAGGTGGAAAAATCAAAGCGGACAGGGCGCAGCACAGGGGAATCGGAATCGGCAAAATCCATGGCAGTAACGCCGCCGGCGGCACAGGCCGTTTGATCCATCAGGCCGCAAGGCTTGCCAAAATAATGATTCTCTGCCTTTTGAGCGATGCGGGCGATCTCTGTGAAGGAATGGCAGCCGCCGCAGAAAAGCTCGTTGAAAACGGCCCCAAGCAGCACCTCAAAGGAAGCGGAGGAGGAAAGGCCGGAGCCCTCCGGCACCAGGGAGGAGACGTAAATATCAGAGCCGCCTGCCGCCCAGCCCTTTTGTGCAAACCCTGCGGCCACGCCACGCGCAAGGGCGGCGGAAGTGCCCCGTTCCCCGTCACTGGGGAGAAGATCGTCCAGGGGGATGACGGCAAGGGGAAAGCCTTCCGAATAGATCCGGATGGTCTTAGAATCCCGCGGGGCGGCGCAGGCAATGGAGTCGAGATGGATGGCGGCGGCCAGCACATGGCCGTGCTGATGATCGGTATGGTTGCCGCCAAGCTCAACGCGCCCGGGTGCGCTGAAGAAAAAGGCGTCGGGGGCGGGCCCAAACTGTCCGAGAAAACCATCCAAAACGGCGGTATAGCGCGCCCGCTGGGCCAAGATGCTTTCCAAGGAGGAGCCGTAGAGCTTTTCCAGCCCGCTGTCAAAAGCGCCGGAGAGAAGATCTTTTTTCCATTGGGATAACGACGCCACAGCCCTTCCTCCTTTTTGCCGGTTATATCCTTAGTTTACCGCATAGAGGACGCTTTCACAACCTATATTTCCATATTTTACGGCACTTGAGTGTAGAGAGCACAGGGGGCGGGGCAAGGGGGGAATATATCGGCGCGATTTTCATAAAATGAAACAGGCAGCAATGCCAAAACAGAAAGGATCGTGACCTATGTACAACTTAACTGAAAACTGCGCTCCGGCGCAGAGAGCGGGATACGCATATGTTCCGGAACAGCGCTGTGAAAAGCTTTACCCGCCAGAGGTCGCCATCTGTGAGGGGACGATCTTCCCTGAGCTGAACCTCACCATAGACGAATACACAAGGGGGATTTATTGTGGCAAATAATTGTGGATGCCAAAACGCGCCCTTTGTCCCGGCCGCCCGGCCAGGGCCCAGGGAACACGCCGACGGCCGCGGGGAAAGCAGCCCCGGCTGCGCCCTGATGCGGAAACTGATGACGGCGGATTTTTATTTGCAGGATCTAAAGCTTTATTTGGATACACACCCGTGCGATGAAAAAGCCTTATGCCTTTATCGCAAGACCGCCGCTTTGGTAAAGGAGTACCGCGCCAAATTTGAGGAGCGGGAATTTCCCCTGACCGATACCGGAGCCGGATGCAAAGAACACGTTTGGGATTGGCTGGAAGGCACCTGGCCGCCTGCAAGAGTGTGAGGTGAGAAAGCATGTTTATCTTTGAAAAAAGAACGCAGATCCCCGTTCATATCAAAAACCGCAACCCAAAGCTTGCCGGGATTATTTTGGAACAATACGGCGGGGCGGACGGTGAAATGACCGCCTCCCTGAGATATCTCTCCCAGCGCTTTACCATGAAAGACGAGCGAGGCAAAGCGCTTTTGACAGATATCGGTACGGAAGAACTTTCGCACCTTGAGATCGTTGGTTCCATCGTCAGCCAGCTGACCGACGGCTCCGGCGCCAAGGAATTCGACCGTTACGGCAAGGGCGAGTATTATGTGAATCACGCCAATGCCGTCTATGCCTCCAGCGCGGCGGGCGTCCCCTTTACAGCGGCCTATTTTCAGGCAAAGGCCGACCCTATCGCAGATCTGGTCGAGGATCTGGCGGCAGAGCAAAAGGCCCGGGCCACCTATGACAACATTCTGCGCCTTTCCGACGACGCAGACGTCAACGCGGTGATCAAATTCCTGCGGGCCCGGGAGATCGTTCATTTCCAGAGATTTGGCGAGTTGCTGAACTATTATCAGGAGCAGGTTTGCCAGTAAAAGCGCAGAATACCCTTTCCGGCTATGCCGGAAAGGGTATTTTTGATACCGAGCGGTCCTCTGTGAAAATAAGAAAACAGTGTTTCAGGCAAAGCGGGTTTATTGGGCCAACACATCGTATAGAACTTCGCCGTTTGTCAGACACAAAAGGACGTTATCCCTATTTTGGTCGTTGAGCACGTTGACGGTGACAAGCATATCGCTGTATCCCATAGTTTCCAGATATTCTACGATAGAATCCGACATATCGGCCATATTGGTCTTCATGGTCTCCCATCCCTGAAGGCCCTCTGCGCTGCCATTTTCCATCAGAGCGTAGATCTCGGCTGCAATGCCTTCGCTTGCAACATTGATGGTCACGCCGGTTTCGTCGTATTCCAGCGTATAGTCGTCAAAGCTGGAAGAGAGGATATTGTCGATGGGAAGCATGATGGCGTCCATAGCGCTGGATTGGGAGAGGGAGGAGTCTTCCGCATCGGAGGATGCGTCGGCGTCTTCCGAGGAAGAAAGAGAGCTGGATTCAGAACTTGTATCGGAGCTCGCTTGAGAAGAAGAGATCTCCGCTTCTACAGCTTCTACAGCTTCAGAGATCATAGGGCTCTCAGAGATGATGGTATTTGTTATATTTCGGTAGACAACAACCCCGACGAGAACGCCGACGATGGCTAAAACTACCATAACGCCAGCGACGATGAGCGCCGCGATCAGACAGCCGCGTCCTTTTTTTGCAGTGCGCTGCGCCGCAGGCGTTGCTGGCGCGGCCGCGGGCATTCCTGGCGTTACGGGCGCTGCAGGCGCAGGCTGTACGGGATTTACGCCTTCCGGCGACACGGGGGCTCCGCAATGGGGGCAGAAATTTCCTTCAAAATCGTTTTGACAATGTGGACACAACATAGAAAGTTCCTCCAATTCTATTTTAGACAAAATCAGCGCAAGGATATGTTTTTTGACGGCAAGTTTGGGCTGCGCCCCATAGGGCCAGGCAAAGTTAGATGATAACGCCGTTGCAGTGGTCTATCTCATGCTGGATGATCTGGGCGGTCCATCCAGTAAAAGTTTTATAACGGGTTTGAAATTGATCTGTTTGATACTGTACTTTAATGGATCTCCAGCGCTTTGTCTTGCGGGTCCCTGTTAGAGAGAGGCAACTTTCCTGAGTTTCATACGGCTCGCTTTTGCGGATGATCTCCGGGTTCAGCATCAAAAAATAGGTTCCGCCATCATCGAAAACGATGATACGGCGGCTGATGCCGATCATATTAGCGGCCATACCCACGCAGCTATCGCCATGTGCCTTCAAGGTATCCAGCAGGTCTTCCGCCACAGGCAGATCTTCTGCGGTAGCGGGCGCAGATCTTTGTGCCAGGAACATTTCGTCCTTCATGATTTCCCGGATCATTCGTTGTTTTCTCCCGTTCTGGCCGGACACCGTGCGAATCTGAACCGTATGGCGCCGTTGTTTTAAAAGGATCCGTTGTGCATTTCACGTTTTGGGATGGAGAGGGGAAAGGCGTCGTTCTCTTCATGGAGGAAGAAACCCGTTTTTTCGCCTTATGGGATCCCAGCAGCGAGATCTCATCGTTAGATAATAAAATTATTTTAGCTAATATTGGAAAAAACAGCAAGTTTTTTCGCGGTTTTGTTCCTGCTGGGATGGATGAAGGGCAATTTTATGCCCTTCAGAGGGGAAGACAGGGAGAAAACAGGTTTTAGCGGATTATAAAAGGCACAGAACCGGAGTCATCACTCCCTTTCTGTGCCTTTCGTCTGTTATAAGCTTTGGGGTTTTCCGGCTTGCGGGTCACTGGGCAGATGCCATGCCAGCTGCCGCGTTTTGCCTGGTTTAATTCTCGCTGTTTCTTTTTGGGAAGTTTTTCAAATGGGATAAATTTTTCCATCGCTTTTCTCCTTTGTTTTTTTGATCGGTACCGATCAAAGTAAAAATAACAGGATCGTTTATCTTCGTGGGGGATATAGGGCCTGTTGCTCCGGCGTGACAAACCGAAAAAGGTTATTCGCTGGCCGCTTTGATCTCTTTTTGCAGCTTTTTGGTGAGCTTATCAAACACCAGAGAATAGGAATCATCGCAAAACCGGCGCAGGACTTCCTCGGGCAATTCACCGTCCAGATAGATGGAGTTCCAGTTGCGTTTGTCCATATAAAATCCGGGGATCACGTCCGGATATTGGGAGCGCAGCAATTCCGCCAGCATCGGTTCACATTTGACGGTGAGCAGCTCGCGGCAGTCGTAGTCCGTATATTTTGGGCCAGGCTGGCAGAGGGCGGCGAAAAGCTTTCCTCCCACCTGATAGCGCCACCAGCCCCATTCCGCTTTATAATCCTTGGTGCACCCGGGTTTTGAGAGCAAATATTCGTCCAACCATGGATATTGGTTCATATAGACCCCCCAATAGGCTCCTTAATTTTCTTTATCCTACCGCAGCGGAACCTCCTTGTCAAGAAATTGGCGGGAGAAGGCGGCCGGAAAGTTTTTTTGATATAAAATTCAGCAAGGCAGGGCCAGGCCTGCCTTGCTGAATGTATCTTATTTTCGGGGAAGGGAGAAGCCGCAATTTCCGCAGAAGCGTTGCCCGGGAAGAAGAGGCTTTCCACATAATCCGCAAAAGCGAAGTTTGGGAGAGGTGGGAGGAGGAGCGTCGGAGCCACCGGAACCGCCGGAGCCGCCGGAACCACCAGAGCCACCGGAGCCACCGGAACCACCGGAACCGCCGGAACCACCGGAACCGCCGGAACCACCGGAACCACCGGAACCACCGGAACCGCCGGAACCGCCGGAACCGCCGGAACC
>JAQVCU010000023.1 GCA_028689635.1 Oscillospiraceae bacterium | reverse complement strand
CAACATTGAATACGATTTTGGCAGTACCAGCGGTGCTGGGCACGCCGGCGTCAGTGGCAGCGAACGCAACAGCGCTCATGCCCATGCACAGAACAACAGCAAGAACCAGTGCAAGAACTTTTTTCATAGGTGTTTTCCTCCTCAAATTTTGTTTGACAGGTTTTTCTCGGTCGTCCGTCTATCGCGTCCCCCATAGAAGGGAGTTGATGTTGGCCACAGGCCAACATCAACGAAGGACGTCCTTCGTTTGAAAAACAATACCGGCGTCTCTCTTCGCCACTTCTGTCAAGGAAATCGTACCATATCAAAATTGATTTGTAAAGACATAAATTACAAAAAGTTTCAAAAAAGTTGCGCAAATGTCACTTTTGCAAAAAAAACGGCCCGTCACCATTGGACGGGCCGTTTTTGACAAGGCAAATCAGTTGTTGTACTGGGTAGCCGGTACGGTTTCGCCGGTATCTTCCATCAGTATTACCTGCACCTGGAAAGTCTGAGGGCGGGCATTGGAAGAAGTGAGGCGATAGACGTCCAAGGTGACCTGATCGCCCGGCTTAAAGTTCCGCAGGGCCTCGGCCACATCGGAAAAGCTGGCGACAGCCTCGCCGTTGATGGCGGTAATGATATCGCCGGGCACAACGCCTTTGGCGGCGATATCGGAGCCGGCCTCTGTGCTGCCTACGCGGATGCCGGAGGGAAAACCGGTCATGCGGGCGGCGTATTCATCAATGGCGTAAGCTGTGATGCCCAGCTTCACCCGGCCGGTGACCCGGCCATAGGAAATCAGATCGTCGATGATGGGCTTTGCCTCCGAAGTGGGGATGGCAAAACCGATGCCTTCATAATCAGTGGCGGCGATCTTCTGAGAATTGATGCCGATGACCTGGCCATAGGCATTGACCAAAGCGCCGCCGGAGTTTCCGGGGTTGATGGCCGCGTCGATCTGCAGATAATTCATGGTGTAGCCGTCGCTGACCTTAACGGGACGATCCACAGCGGAGACGATGCCCTGGGTAACGGAGCCCGCCAGAGTAAGGCCGCCGGGGTTGCCGATGGCGATGACCCGCTCCCCTACTTCCATGGCGGCGGAATCCCCCAGCTCGGCATAGGTCAGGTTCTCCGCTTCAATTTTGATCACCGCAAGGTCGGTTTTGGCGTCGGAGCCAATGATCCGGCCCTCGTAGTTGTCGCCGTTGTTCAACACCACTTTGATGCTGTCCGCACCGCTGATGACGTGGGCGTTGGTGACGATATAGCCGTCGGCGGTCAGGATGATGCCGGAGCCCTCGCCGGTGGAGCTAAGCTGCTGGCTTTGATATTTGACGATGCCCACCACAGAGGGGGCTACCTTTTTGGCGATCTCCGGGGTGGTCAGTTCGCCGTCTGCAGCAGGTGCGGAAGTGGCCGGCTTTTCCGCCAACACCAGGCCGGGATCCTCGCGTTCAGCGCCGGACTGGCCCTCTTCCACAGGGTTTCCCGGCTCCTCAGAAGAAGAGGAGGACGGAACGTTTTCCGGCAGCGCCGTCATGGAACCATCCACAAGGTTATACACGCCGAACACCGCCAGCCCGATCACCGCCACGGTGAGCACGCAGCAGATCAGCGCGCCCAGCACTTTAAGGCCGGTATGCTTTTTCTTTCCATTTTTGCCGTTGTTCTTGGCGTCCAGATGGTCGTACCCCTGAAAATCCCAATTGGCCTGCGCCTTGGGCGCCTGGGACTGGACGGGGACGCCGTAACCGTTGTAGCCGCCCTGCTGCTGGCGGTAAGCGCCGGGCTGCTGATAAGCCTGGCCCGGGGCGCTATAGCCGCCGTAAGGGGCATATCCGCCCTGCTGCGCGCCAGTTTTTGGGGGCTGGTACTGATACGCCCAGCCGTTCTGGGGCGCCGTGTACTGTGGGGTGCTGTTCTGGGGCGCCGCGCCCTGGGCCGGAGGATCGTTCTGAACCTCTGGCTCCGATGCGGCGGCCCGAACCGTCTCATCCGCCTGTCCGGGAGTGGCGGAAGCGTTTTCCTCGGTTTCAGGGTTGTTGTCATAAAACTCGTTCATAACTGATTCCTCCTATTGCACACCGGCGGGACATTGCATGCCGGTAATCGCGTCGCTTTTTGATATGGCCTAATTATACCTGGTATTTGTGACCATAAAATAAACGCGGAATAAATCTTTTATTGCTTTTGTGAACGGTTTTTAGCCGCTTTAAGACCTATTTTGTCCCGCGGTCATTCCGCCTTGCGTTTGGGGTGGGCCGTCCCTTCGGGGGCCGCAGGCAGCGAAAACACAAACTCGCAGTACTCGCCTTCCTCGCTGCGGACAAAGATCTCGCCGCCGTGGAGCTTGACGATAGAGCGGACGATATGCAGCCCCAGCCCCACGCCGTTTTTATCTACGCTGCGGGATTTATCGGATTTGTAAAAGCGCTCGAAGATCTTTGACAGATCCTCTTTGGCGATCCCGGGGCCGGAGTTGCGGATGGTGGTAAAGACCATGTCCTCCTTCCGGGCATAGGTGGCCTCGATGTAGCCGCCCTCGTTGACAAATTTCACCGCGTTGTCCATAAGGTTGTAGACCACCTGGTGCATCAGGTCCGGATCCGCCGTGACCATGATCTTGTCCACATCCAGCCCGCGGATCTCCAGCTTTTTCTCGTCGATCTTCTGCTCAAAGCTAAAGATCACCTGGCAGACGACCTCGTTGATGTCAAAATCGGAAGGTTTGATGCTCATTTCCCCCGCCTCGATCTTGGCGATGTTCAGCATAGAACGCACCAGCCGCGCCAGGCGTTTGACCTCCTCCGAGACGATCCGCAGGTAATGATCCTGCTTTTCCGGAGGGATGGTCCCGTCCAAAATACCGTCGATAAACCCGGCGATGGTGGTCATAGGGGTTTTGAGCTCATGGGAGACGTTGGCCACAAAGCTTCTCCGCACCGATTCCAGGCTGGCCAGGGAACCGGCCATGTTGTTGAAGGCAATGGCCAGCTGGCCGATCTCGTCATAGCTCTGCACCGGCACCCGCACGGAAAAATCTCCGTCGGAAAAGCTTTTTGTGGCCCGCAGCATATCCCGCAGGGGCCTTACCATCCGCGCCGTGACAAAATAGATAACGATAAAGGCGATGACGATAATGGTAAGGGAGCTGATGGCAAACATATTAAAAATCTCGATGAGGAAGAAGGTCAGGGCTTCCGCCGAGGAGGAGACGAACACATAACCCGCCGTCTGCCCGTCCTGCGCCGGGATCGGCACGCCCACGGTGTACATGGAATTTTTGTAGATGCCGCCCAGCTTGCCGGTCTCCTGATATTTCCCCTGCTGCGCCTGGGCAAGGATCCCCTCCGGCACCAGGTACTGGACATGGGGGCATTCCTCCGTCTTATCGGTGCACACCAGGGTCTTTCCCGTGGAATCTGTCAAGAAGATGGTGGCCTCAATGGCTTCCCCCAAAATAGAAAAACCGGTGTAGATGGTATTCTGATTCACATATTGGTAGTCGTAGCTCTGGTAATCCAGCACCGTCAGCGCCGCCGCCTGGTTTGCATAGCGGGAGAGTACCTTCAGCTTATCCATTTTAAAATATCGGGTGGCAAAGGCCAGCAGGATCAGCCCCAGCACCAGGATACTGGCGAGAATGATGGAAGCGCAGATGGAAAACCACTTGGTAAACAGGTTTTTTTGCATAAACTTTCCTCCTCGGACGCCTGTTGGGAAACGAGCGGGGCCCGGCAGCCAAAGCCGGCACTTTCAGCGGGCTCTGGCCACCCGGCCCCGAGATCCGGTCTGCGTTATTCCTTCACTTCGAACTTGTAGCCGACGCCCCAAACGGTTTTGAGGCACCATTTATCCGAAACGCCCTCCAGTTTCTCTCTCAGGCGCTTGACGTGAACGTCTACCGTACGGGAATCCCCGTAATATTCAAAGCCCCATACCTCGTCCAACAGCTGATCCCGGGTGTATACCCGGTTGGGGTTGCTGGCCAGATGGAACAACAGCTCCAGCTCCTTGGGGGGCGTATCCACTACCTTGCCGTCTACCTTCAGCTCGTATTTGGTCATGTTGACCACCAGTTTATCGTAAGAGACTTCTTTGACGTTATTTTCCGCCGCAGATTTGCCCGTCCGGCGCAGCACCGCCTTGATCCGGGCCACGATCTCTTTGGAGTCAAAAGGCTTTACCACGTAGTCGTCCGCGCCCAGCTCCAGCCCCAGAACCTTATCAAAGGTCTCGCCTTTGGCGGTGATCATGATGATCGGGCAGTCGGATTTTTTGCGGATCTCCCGGCAGACCTGCCAGCCGTCCAGCTTCGGCATCATCACATCCAGGAGGATAATATCCGGGTTTTCCGCGGAAAATTTCTCCAGGGCTTCTTCCCCGTCGTTGGCAAGCGCTACCTGGTAGCCGTCCTTTTCCAGATACAGCCTAAGCAGCTCGCAGATATTTTTGTCGTCATCGGCCACCATTACTTTTCCCATTGACATATTCTCGCCCTCCTGTATATTGACTTTCGGCCCGCGCCCCACCCAGGGGGACGGCCGCATCTTCCGTGTTCCGCCGCCGGCAGAAAAACCGGCTCCGTTTCTATCTTTCCCTCATTATACCGTTCACCGCCGGGCAAAAGTTAAAATTTCTTAAACCTTTTCGGGAGATTTCGTAAACTCCCCTTGTTTGTCCCCGCGGTTATATGTATAATTATAGTTTAGAAAAGCCCTTTTGTACAGTCGATCCGGGCGAAAAAGAAAAATTATCCCGCAGGGCCTGCGCCCTGTAAAAGAAAGGATCCTTTGTCATGAAACTAGGTATCGTGGGCCTTCCCAACGTGGGAAAGAGCACCCTTTTTAACGCCATCACCAACGCCGGGGCGGAATCCGCCAACTATCCCTTCTGCACCATCGAGCCCAATGTCGGCGTTGTCTCCGTGCCGGACCCCCGGCTGGATGTGCTGGCCAAAATGTACGACCCGGACAAATACACCCCCGCCATTATGGAATTTGTGGATATCGCCGGACTGGTAAAGGGCGCCTCCAAAGGGGAGGGCCTGGGCAACAAATTCCTTTCCCACATCCGGGAGGTGGACGCCATCATCCACGTGGTGCGCTGCTTCGAGAGCACCGAGATCATCCATGTGGACGGCGAGATCGGCCCTGCCCGCGACATCGAGACCATCAATTTGGAGCTGATCTTCTCCGATATCGAGATCCTGGAGCGCCGCATCGACAAAGCGCAGAAGGCCGCCAAGGCGGATAAAAAATACCTCTACGAGGTAGAAGTCCTCACCTCCCTCAAAGCCCATCTGGAAGAGGGAAAAACCGCCCGCACTTTCCTTTGCGAGGGGGATGACGCCCAGGCCATCGTGGCGGACCTTCCCCTGCTTTCCGGCAAGCCCGTGATCTATGCCGCCAACATGAGCGAAGAGGATTTCTCTGGCAGCATGGAGAACAACCGCTATTATCAGGAAGTGGTGCGCATCGCCGACGCGGAAGGCTCTAAAGTCCTGCCCATCTGCGCGCGGCTGGAGGAAGAGATCAGCGATATGTCCAAGGAGGACAAGGCCATGTTCCTGGAGGAGCTCGGCCTGCATCAATCCGGCCTTGACCGCCTGATCCAGGCCGGTTACGAGCTGCTGGGGCTTATTTCTTTCCTCACCGCCGGAAAACAGGAGGTTCGCGCCTGGACCATCAAAAAAGGCACCAAAGCCCCCCAGGCCGCCGGAAAGATCCATTCCGATTTTGAGCGCGGTTTCATCCGCGCAGAGGTCATCGCCTACGACGATCTCATCGCCTGTGGCAGCATGGCCGCCGCCAAGGAAAAAGGCCTGGTCCGCTCCGAGGGAAAGGAATATGTCTTCCAGGACGGCGATGTGGTGCTGTTCCGGTTTAATGTGTAAAGGTCGTTTTTACTTCTAAAAACCTTGATTTGATTGGAGCTTCCGCTTTTCGGCGGAGGCTCCATTTTTGCGTTTCGCCCTTTTTGCCTTTCCCTTCGGCTCCGGCATTCCCCTTTTTTCTTGACAAAAATACGAATCCGGATTATACTGCATTTAGTACGAAATCGGATTTTACGGAGGCGCTTATGGAACAGCAACGCGAAGCCATCCGCCGCATTATGGTGGCCGTCAACTGCATCGACGGCGCTTATTACCTGTTGGCCCGGCGGCAGTCCTTAAAATGGAACACCCTGGCGCTGCTGTACGCGCTGGACGGGGGAAAGCCCCTCTCGCAAAAGCAGATCTGCGAAGAATGGCTGATCCCCAAATCCACCATCAACACCGTTTTAAAAGAGTGTGAGGCCCAGGGCCTGGTCACCCTACAGGCCATTCCCGGCCAAAAACGGGAATGCCGGATCTGTCTGACCGAGGCCGGGAAGGCCTTTGCCCGCGACAGCTTGGGCGAGCTTTATCGCGCGGAGGAACAGGCCCTTTCCCAAACGCTCCAACACTGTTCCCCGGAATTTATCGACGCCCTGGAGGAATTTTCCCTTCATCTAAAACAGCGTTTAGAGACGCCGCCTGACCCCAGAGAGGAGAACGAAAAAACATGAGGATCCGCCTTTCCGATCATTTTACCTATCCGCGCCTGCTGCGCTTTGTCCTGCCCTCCATCGTTATGATGATCTTCACCTCCATATACAGCGTGGTGGACGGGCTGTTCGTTTCCAATTTTGCCGGGAAGATCCCCTTTGCGGCCATCAACCTGATCTACCCCCTGCTGATGATCTTAGGCGCCCTGGGCTTTATGATCGGTACCGGCGGCAGCGCCATTGTCGGCAAGACCCTGGGCGAAGGGGATCCTGCCGCCGCCAACCGCTATTTTTCCCTACTCGTCTATGCCGCCATGGGAGGCGGCGTCCTGCTTGCCCTGCTGGGAGAGCTGTTTTTGCAGCCGGTGGCCGTCATGTTGGGCGCCCGGGGCGAGATCCTGGAGAACTGTGTTTTATATGGGCGGATCATTCTGGCAGCCCTGCCCTTTTTCATCCTGCAAAACGTGTTTCAAAGCTTTTTTGTCACGGCGGAAAAGCCAAAGCTCGGCCTGGCGGCCACCGTGGCCGCAGGCTGCTCCAACATATTGCTGGACGCCCTGTTCGTGGCGGGCTTTGGCTGGGGCCTGGCCGGTGCCGCCCTTGCCACCGCCCTTTGCCAGGCCGTGGGCGGCGTGATCCCCCTGCTTTATTTTTCCCGGCGCAACGACAGTTTGCTGCGGCTGGGCAGAACCCAGTTCCAGGGCCGGATATTGCTTCAAACCTGCTTCAACGGCTCCTCAGAGCTTATGAGCAGCATCGCCGCATCGGTGGTCACCATCCTCTACAATTATCAGCTCATGCGCCTGACCGGCGAGGACGGCGTGGCGGCCTTTGGGGTGGTGATGTACATCAGCTTTGTGTTTGCGGCGATCTTCATCGGCTATTCCATCGGCGGCGCCCCCCTGTTCAGCTACCATTTTGGCGCTGAAAACCGGGCGGAGCTTCAAAACCTTCTGCGCAAAAGCCTGCTGCTGATGGGCGCCATCGGCGCGGCCATGACCCTGGCGGCGTCCCTTTTGGCAGATCCCATTTCGCGCCTTTTTGTCGGCTACGACAGCGGCCTTTACGACCTCACCGTCCACGGCATCCGCGTATATTCCTTCGTTTTCCTGCTGTGCGGCTTTAACATCTTTGGCTCCGGCTTCTTTACCGCCCTCAATAACGGTATGATCTCCGCCTCCATTTCCTTTCTGCGGACCCTTGTCTTTGAGACCTCCAGCGTGCTGATCCTCCCCTGGATCTTCGGGATGGACGGCATCTGGGGCGCCACCATCGCGGCGGAAACGGCCGCCCTGCTTATCACCACGGCCTTTTTCCTCGCCAACCGCAAACGGTATCACTATTTTTAAAACGCAATTTTGAGGAGAGTTTTTATGTTTCGCGCTGAACCGGTCACCGACGGCTTTCGTGATCTGCCCCGGGTAACCGCCCTGATGGGCCGCTCCTTTCCTGCCAACGAGCGGATGCCCTTATCCACCCTGCTGCACCGCGGCGGGGACGCCAGCTGTTTCCTCGCTTTTTACGACGGCGAAGAATTCTGCGGTTTTATTTCCCTGCTTACCTGGCGCGACATCACCCACATCCTGTTTTTCGCCATGGAGGAAACCCTGCGTGGAAAAGGTTACGGCTCCCGCGCTTTGGAGCTGGTACAGGAGCGTTTTGCCGGCCAACGCATCATTGCCGACCTGGAAAAGGAGGATGGCCTTGCCGTCAACGCTGGACAACGGCGCAGCCGCAAACATTTTTATCTGCGCCACGGCTACCATGAATCCGGCATCTCTTACCGCTGGAGAGAGGAATCCTATGAGATCCTGATCCGCGGCGGCGAGATCTCGGAAGCGGAATTTGATGAGTTTTGGAATCAGTTTTAGGCTGAAAAGAAAAGGGGAAAAGGATGGATCGGTGCGCCTGGTGTCTGGAAAGCGAAGAGATGACTCGGTATCACGATGTGGAGTGGGGCACTCCCCTGAAAGACGACCAAAAGCAATTTGAGTTTTTGATGATGGAAGCCATGCAGTGTGGCCTAAGCTGGCGGCTGATGATCCGCAAACGGGAGATCTTCCGGCAGTGTTTTGCCGGGTTTGACCCTGTCGCGGTGGCCGCCTTTGAGGACAAGGATGTCGCCCGCATCCTCACCGCCGAAGGAATGATCCGCTCGGAGCGGAAAATACGGGCCGTCATCGGCAACGCCCGCCGCTTTTTGCAGATCCAGCGGGAATTTGGAAGTTTTTGCGCCTACCTGCAAAGCTTTGCCGGGGCAAGCCCCATCCTCTACGAAGGCCACGACGAGGGGGCCATCCCCGCCTGCAACGCCCTCTCCAGCCGCATCGCCGCGGATCTGAAAAAGCGCGGCTTTCAGTATCTTGGTTCTGTCACGGTCTATTCCCATCTGCAGGCCTGCGGCGTAGTCAACGACCATCTGAAGGGCTGCTTTCGATATGGGGAACTTCTCGCCCGGTATCCGGCTGTCCGGCTGCCGCCCGAAGGCGAGCCCACCCGCTAAGGCGCGCCGCCCAGCCAAAAAAGCAGCCGGGGAAATCTCTTTCCCCGGCTGTTTTGCCGTTTCGCCGCTCTCCTGTCAAAAATGCCGCGAGCCTTTAAAGCCTAATTTCAAAGCCATATTCCCGCAGCACAAGGTCTTCGTCGATCACTTCTTCGTAAACGCCGCCGGCGCGCCGAAAGCCGCTTTTTTCATACAGGTTTATGGCCGGCGCGTTGATATCCACCACAAAGAGCCTTAGGTACCCGGCGCCCTTTTCCCGGGCGATGGACATGGCATGGCGCAGCATCAGCCCGCCGATCCCCTGTCTCACATGGCCCACATCCACCCCCAGGCGGTTGATATAATAGGCCTTGGCCCCAGGGTCTTCCCACTGTACCGCCGAGGCCCCGTCGCTGTCCGCCAAAAGTGCAAAAGCCGCAGCAGGAGAGCCGTCCTCCGCCAGATAAAGGCAGTTTTTTTCGATGTCCCCCTGCAAAAACTCGCAGGGAAAAACATCGTCCCAGATCCCGATCCTCTGCTCTTCCATGGACTGAACGATCTTTCGGTACATCGCTTTGAGTCGCGGCAGGTCATCCATCTTTGCCAGCCGAAATTTCATCCCGTCCATCCCACTTTTCTTCCGGCCATGCCGGGCCGCTATTTTTCTTTATTATAAAACCCAGCCCGCTAAAATAGCAAGAAAAAACTAAAAAAAGCAAAGCCGTCCGCCCCTCGGGGCAAGACGGCTTTTGTTGTTTTCCGGCGCTTTCAGGTCAGGCTTTTTGGGAGGAGGGCCCTTCCTTGGGTTGGGCCATCTTCACCACCAGCAGGACGGCGGCCACCAACGCGACCCCCACCAACAGGCAGATTGCCCAGTTTTGCAAAAATCCAGCCAGGGCAAAGCAGGCAAAGCTGATCCCCGCCACGGTAAGGGCATAGGGCAGCTGGGTGGAAACATGGCTCATATGGCCGCATTGAGCCCCGGCAGAGGACATGATGGTGGTATCGGAGATCGGCGAGCAGTGGTCGCCGCAGACTGCCCCCGCCAGGCAGGCAGAGACGCCGATGATCATAAGCTCCCCGCCGTCGGGGAACACCGCCGTAACGATGGGGATGAGGATCCCAAACGTCCCCCAGCTGGTGCCGGTGGAAAATGCCAGGAAGCAGGCCACCAGGAAAATTACCGCCGGCAGGAAATTTTGCAGCCCCAAAGCGGCGCCTTCCATCATCCCCGCCACAAAAGCGTCCGCGCCCAAAAGCCCGGTCATGTTTTTGAGGGTAATGGCGAAGGTGAGGATCAACAGCGCCGGTACCATGGCGGTAAAGCCTTTGACGATACAGCCCATGGCGTCTTTAAAAGTGATGACCCGGCGGGCAAGCAGATAAAGGAAGGTCAAAAGCAGGGCGATCAGGGCCCCCCAGGGCAGGCCCACCGTGGCGTCGGTGTTGGCAAATGCGGTGATAAAATCGCTGCCGTCCCAGAAGCCGCCCACATAGATCATGCCGATGACGCAAAATACGATCAGCGCCGCGATCGGCAGCAGCAGATCCCACACCCGTCCTTTGGGGGAATAGGCCTGTTCCTCTCCGTCCTTCTGGATGCGGTCGCCGCTGAAAAGATCCCCGCTCAGCTGGGCGTTGAGTTCATGACGGCGCATGGGGCCGTAATCCACCTTCATCAGCACCAGGGCAAGGATAAACGCAAAGGTGAGAAGGGAATAAAAGTTATAGGGGATGGCGCGGATAAACAGCTCTACGCCGCTGTACATGCCCTCGTCCACAATGCCGGAGACCGCCGCCGCCCAGGAAGAGATGGGGGCGATCATGCACACCGGCGCCGCGGTGGCGTCGATGATATAGGCAAGCTTTGCCCGGGATACCTTGTGCCCATCGGTGACAGGACGCATCACCGAGCCCACCGTCAGGCAGTTAAAATAGTCGTCGATGAAGATCAGCACGCCCAGCACAAAGGTGGCCAGGATGGCCCCTACCCGGCTTTTGATGTTTCTTTGGGCCCAGCGGCCAAAGGCGGCGGAACCGCCCGCTTTGTTGATCAGGGCCACCAAGATCCCCAGCAGGACCAAAAACAAGAAGATCCCGGCGTTGCCGCTGTTGGAGACACCGGCGATGAGGCCGTCTTTTACAATGGTATCCAAAGCGCGTACCGGGGCAAACCCCGCATAAAACAGGCCGCCGGTGAGGATGCCAATAAAAAGGGAGGAATACACCTCCTTGGTGATCAGGGCCAGCACGATGGCCACCACCGGCGGGATCAGGGACCAAAAGGTGCCGTACAGGGCGCTTTGATAGGCTCCCTCCCCCTCCGCAAAGGCGGTGAGGGAAAACAGGGACGCCGCCGCGGCCGCGATCAAAACGGCCGTTAGAACTTTGGGAATCCGTCGTCTCATATCCAAAAACTCCTTAAAAAAAATCGTCATGATACAGCAGATACTGATCATGACGAACCAAATGAGAGCTTTTGCGCCCCGGCCCCGTCCTGTGACAGCACTCCGCATCGCTGCGACAGTCCGGCGGATCTTCTCCGACGAACCAGCGGCCGAAAGGGCAGGCACCCCGGCGGCGCTTCGGCGGCAGCCCCTTTCCGCTTTCCGATGCCTGCCGGATCTCCAAGCGTACTTTTGACAACCGCGCCTCTATCATACTGTATTCTCTTGACCTTCTTATTATAGGGCCTGCCGGCGGAAAGTCAAGGGAATTTCTTTATTATATAAAGTTTTTATGGCACTTTTGCTTTAATATGGCCGATAATTATTTAAAAAAGATAAGTTCCGTCTTTTGGAAAGCGGCCGCTTGCGATTGCAAGGCGGCCCGCGCGCAAAAAAGCGCCGCAGAACGTGGTTCCGCGGCGCTTTTGGGGGATATGGCGGCTTTTATTCGCCGTAGTAGGCCTTGTTGTAGATCTCCTGGATCTCGCTGACCAGGGGATAGCGGGGGTTTGCGGTGGTGCACTGATCCTCAAAGGCGCGATAGGAAAGCTCCTCCACGCGGCTCTTCCAGACAGCCTCGTCCACTTTGCATTCCTTGATGCTCATGGGGCGCTCCAGGTCTTGCATCAGATCCCGGATGGCCTGGATCAGAGAGGCGACGCCCTCTTCGGTGGTGCGGGCGGGCAGGCCCAGGTAGCGGGCGATCTTGGCGTATTTTTGGTCGGCCACAAACTCCTTGTATTTGGGGAACGCCGCAAACTTTGTGGGCTTTTGGGCGTTGTAGGCCACAACATAGGGCAGCAGGATGGCGTTGGCGCGGCCATGGGGAATGTGGTATTCCCCTCCCAGCTTGTGGGCCATGGAGTGGTTGAGCCCCAAGAAGGCGTTGGTGAAGGCCATTCCGGCAATGGCGGAAGCGTTGTGCATCTTCTCCCGCGCCTCTTTGTCTTCAGAGCCATTGCGGTAGGCCCTTCTCAGATACTCGAACACCAGCTCGATGGCTTTGACCGCCAGGCCGTCGGTGTAGTCGGAGGCCATGACGGAGACATAAGCCTCCAGGGCGTGGGTCAAAACATCCAGGCCGGTATCGGCGGTGATGGATTTTGGCATGGACAGGCAGAACTGCGGGTCGATAATGGCCACGTCCGGGGTCAGCTCGTAATCCGCCAGCGGATATTTGATGTTGCCGTTGGCCTTATCGGTGATGACCGAAAAGCTGGTCACCTCGGAGCCGGTGCCGGAAGTGGTGGGGATCGCCACCAGCTGGGTCTTTTTGCCCAGCTTCGGGAACTGGAAGGTGCGCTTGCGGATATCCAAAAAGCGCAGGCGCAGGCCGTCGAAGGAAGTGTCTGGATGCTCGTAGAACAGCCACATCCCTTTGGCCGCGTCGATGGCGGAGCCGCCGCCTACGGCGATGATCACATCGGGCTGGAAGGCGTTCATGGCCTCGACGCCTTTCATGATGCATTCCACAGAGGGGTCCGGCTCCACATCGGAGTAGATCTCGCTGTGGCAGTATTCGGTGCGCTTGCGAAGATAATAGAGGATCTTATCAATGTTCCCCAGCTTCACCATCATGGGGTCGGTGACGATAAAGGCCCGGCTGATATCCGGCATTTTTTCCAGGTACTGAATAGAGTCCTCCTCGAAATAGATCTTCGGGGGAACTTTAAACCACTGCATATTGACTCTCCTCTTGGCGATGCGTTTCTTGTTGACCAGATTGACGGTGGAAACGTTCTGAGAAACGGAGTTGCCGCCATAGGAACCGCAGCCCAGGGTGAGAGAGGGGGTGTTGGTGTTGTAGATATCGCCGATGGCGCCTTGGGAGGAGGGGGAGTTGACAATAATGCGCCCGACCTTCATCTCCTGTCCATAACGCTCCGCCAGCTCGTTGTCGCCGGTGTGGATCACCGCGGAGTGCCCGAGGCCCCCCAGCTCCAGCATTTTGGCGGCGAAGCGGAAGCCCTGCTCGGTATCTTTGGCCACAAAGTAGGCCAGGATGGGGCTGAGCTTTTCCCGGGAGAGCAGATATTTGGCGTCTGGCTCCGGCAGGGGCGCCAGCAGGATCTTGGTTTTCTCCGGCACCTTGACCCCGGCCTGTTCGGCGATCCAGTTGGCGGATTTTCCCACGATATCCGGATTGACGGCCTGCTTTGCTGCGTTCATGGCGAAAGCCGTCAATTTCTCGGTCTCCTCCTTGTTCAGGAAGTAGCAGTTGTTGGCCTTCATGATCTTCTCAAATTCGTCTTTGATCTCTTTGTCCACAATGGCGGCCTGCTCGGAGGCGCAGATCATCCCATTGTCAAAGGTCTTCGACATCATCAGGTCGGTGCAGGCCTGTTTGATGTCGCAGGTTTTTTCGATATAGCAGGGCACGTTGCCGGGGCCAACTCCCAGGGCGGGTTTGCCTGCGGAATAGGCCGCCTTTACCATGCCGGGGCCGCCGGTGGCCAGGATGGTGGCCACGCCGGGATGACGCATCAGGGTATTGGTGGCTTCCACCGATGGGGTATCGATCCACTGAATGCAATCCTTGGGGGCGCCGGCTTTCAGGGCCGCCTCATAGACGATGCGCGCCGCTTCGGCGGAGCAGTGCTGTGCAGAGGGATGGAAACCAAAAATAATGGGGTTGCGGGTCTTCATGGCGATGATGCTTTTAAAGAGCGTGGTGGAGGTGGGGTTGGTGGTCGGGGTCACGCCGCAGATGACGCCTACGGGCTCCGCTACCTCCACATAGCCTTCCATCTCGTTTTCGTCCACCACGCCTACCGTCTGCTGGTGCTTGATGCTGTGCCAGATGTACTCGGTAGCAAACATGTTTTTGATGACCTTATCTTCGTAGACGCCGCGGCCTGTTTCCTCCACTGCCATTTTGGCCAGCTTTTCATGGGCGTCCAGCCCGGCCAAGGACATTTCATGGACGATGTTATCCACGGTCTCCTGATCCATCTCCATGAATTTTGCCAGGGCCTTCTGCGCTTTTTCAACCAGCGCGTCTACCATGGCGGCAACGTCGACGTTCTTCTCCTGGACTGCTTTCTTTTCTTTCTCTGCCATAACGGTTACCTCCTGAAAATGATAAAGCCTTGGGGCGTTTGAACTTTGTTAATTTTCTAACAATATTATAGCAAGAGGCAGCCCCGATGTCAAGAATAAGTTGATATTTATTTAACAATATAATTGTTAAATAAACGCAAACATCTTTATGAATTTTTGTGCAAAATAGTAGCGCCACCCCGTTTCAAAGGGGCGGCGCTCGATCTTCAGCCAAGCAACGTGCGCACCGCGCAGTCCAGCAGGGCCGGGGTACGGCGGAAAAGATCCTCTTTCCAAACCCGCTCGGTCATTTTGTGCAGGTCTTTCCCCCAGGGGCCAATGTTGATGCAGGGCATGGCGACAGCCTCCATATCCTCCAGAGGAATGTCGTAACCGTTCCCAAACAGAGGCATTTCGTCATGGAGGGTCTTTTGAAGCCCCATCTTCCGGCGGATCCCGCTGTAGCTCAGGTCGGATATGCCGGTAAAAAAGTGTTCCGTTTCATAGTCCTGGCCAAAATGTTCCCGGGAAAAGCGGCGGAGCTCCTCGCTCAAAGCCTCCGGCTCCCCGTTCCAATCCAGGCAGGAAACGCTGGGATAATAGGGCACACAAAGCCCCAGCACCACCCGGGGCGACAGATCGTCGATATAAGCGTAGATCTCCTCGATCAGCCGGCGTTGAGCCTGGGCCGCGCTGATTTTTCCGGCCCGCAGCCCCGCCGCCGCCTGGCAAAGGGCCTTTTGATAATTTTGAGTAAACTTTTCTCCAAAAGCGGCCTTTGCCTCGCGGTACAGCTCTCCCACCGTCACCACCGCGGGTTTCCAGGGCAAGAGAGCTTCCCCCTCCCAGGTGATCAACGCAAAGCGCCGGTATTGGCTTTCCATTTTCTGCAAATGCTCCTGAAAGGCCTCTTGAGAAAGGCCCTTCACCTGGGCCAGCACCTCCTGGGGGCCCCTGCGGAAGGTAAGCACGCTGAGCAGCCCAAAGGCGCTGAGGGGCAGGGATACATCGTACCCGGTCTTACCGTCGGACAGCTGCAGCCAGGTGGGCGGCGGGGCGCATTCCCGGCCCACACTGTCGGAAAAATCCATGTTCACTTCTGTCTTTTCCACAATACGGCTCAACAGGCCCAAGGGGTTGAATCCTTTGAACACCGTCCCGGCGTGGGCCAAAAAACCGCGGACATAAACCGAGACCAGCACCTTTCCCACCGACCCCAGGGAAAACATCCCTTTTTCCGGGTCGCGCCGCTGATGGGGCTCGGAATTGATCATCATCCGAAAATCGAGGCCATAGCGCTCCCCAAGCTCCCGCAAAAGGCTTACGGCGGCCCTCATCCCGGCGGAAAGGTTCTCCTCGTCCGGCACCGCAAGCAGAATAACATTGCCGTCAAAGCGCTCCTGCTCGCAATAGCGTTTCAGCAGCGCGATCTGCACCGAACCGCCGCCCTTCATATCCGTACAGCCACGGCCAAACAAAAATTCTCCGCTTTCCAGATCCTTTTGCGCGTCCTCCGAAAGCGCCGGCGCCAGTTCCAGCAGTTCCCGGCGCAATTTCTCCGGCCGAAAAGCCAATTCCTGCAGCTGCTTAAAATCCTCCACGCCCGCAACGTCGCTGTGGTGGATCAATACCACCGTTTTTTTGCCCTCGCCCCGGCGCATGGCCCAAAAGACCTCGCGCTCAAAGGGATCTTCCGGGATCCTGCGCGTCCCATACAGTTCCGGGTGGCGCTGAAAATAGGGGATGGCCGCAAAATGCTCCTTTAAAAACGCCCCGGCCGCCCGCTCCTTTTCCGTGCCGGAAATGCTTTGGGCCGCAACATAGGGATACAAAACCGCCTGGATCTCCTCTTCAAGCCCCTGTGGCAGATCGTTAGGCATCCTGTTTCCCTCCCATGGCGTCTTCCTTATCCAAAAGCTCCTCCCAGCCGGTAACGCTGAGGTCGGCCAGCCGGCGGATCTCCTCCCACTCGTAGTCCGAGTGGCGGTCATAGATCCCTACGGCGTAAAAGCCGCCGTCTTTAGCTCCCCGGATCCCCGCCAGAATATCCTCGTATACCGCGCACTCCCCCGGCTCCAGCCCAAGCTTTTGGGCCGCCAGCAGATAAATATCGGGGAATCCCTTTCCCCGGGGCACCTCCGTCACGGTGGTAAAGGCGTCAAAAAAGCCTTCCACCCCATTGTGGCGCAGGGCCGGAAGATATAGCCCCTCCGCAGAGGCGGTGGCCGCCGCAATGCGAACGCCCTCCCGCCGCAGCTTTTCCAGATAGCGCCTGGCCCCGGGCTTGAGCAGCACATCCCGGGCGTAGGCCTCCTGGGCCATGCGGTTCCATTCCTCTACCACAGCTTCCGGGCTCTCCCGCAGGCCAAAGCGCTGGATGGTATATTCCGCTGCCAGCTGATAGTGCATAGCCGTGATGGCGCGGATATAGTCATCCGGCACCGCAAGGCCCCGCTGTGCCAAAAAATCCACATCGATCTTCCGCCATACTCCCATGGAATCCAGCAGCGTACCGTCCAGATCAAAGATCGCGCCCTTAAAACCCATCACAGCTTTCCCCTCCTTATAAAACAAAGGCTGCCGGGGCCGCCGGCAGCCTTTCCGGAAAAAGCGGCGCCGCCCCTTCCTCTTTTATCTTTTTTGCCACCCTTAAAAATGCAGGGTATAATTGAGCAGCACCAATGCCAGCACGGCGCTGAAGGCGCTGCAAAGCACCACATACACCCGGCGGGCCTTCTTTTTGCCCATGTTGCCCGCCAACATGCCGTACAGCGCGCAGGAAACCACCAGCCCCACCAGCATCACGCTTACGTGGAACAGATTGTAGCTAAGCGCCGCAAAGCAGGAATCCAACAGGTGGGCCAGGAAGGGCGCCACCAGATGGCAACAGGGAACGATGATCAGCGGCAGCGTAGCCACTGCGGCCCCCATCCGGCCTTTTCGAGCCATGATATAAGCCATCACTCCAATGATGACGATGATCGTGCAGCATTCTACATACATCGCGCATCGATCCCCCTTCGCGTTTTTTAGGAAAGCAGGCTGTTCAGCAGCTTTTTCGCGCCGTCGCTGTCGTCCGCCACCACCAGCGCCACTGTGTGGCCTTTGACCAGAACCACCGCATTGTTGATTTTGACCATTTCTTCGGGGACATAATCCTCAAAGGAAAGCCCTAGGTCTTCCACCCGCATGTTGACCGCTTCCTTTACGGCGTCGGCCCTGCCGCTTTTGGCCTGGAATACCGCGATCTCCTCCGCTGTGGCGCCGGAAGCGCTTTTGTACACCTGAAAGCTTTCAATGTCTTCGTCGGTGACGCGGTAATAGTTTTCCAGCACATCCTTTTCGATCTCCATCATCTCATCCTGAAAAACGATGGTGTTCTTCACTTCATCGGCCACCGCGGCCACGTCCACGTCCTTCGCCTGCACGCCGCAGCCGCTCATCAGGCCCGCCGCGCACAGCGCCGTCAACAAAAATGCGATCCATCTTTTTTTCATATCCTATTGTTCCCCTGTCTTTCTGTATTGTCTTTCTGTATTGTCTTTCTGTTTTTGTCTCATCAAAAGGAAAAGCCGTCCCGCCGTCAGCCCTCTGCCGTATGGATCTTCAGGTACTCGAACCATTTTTCGTAGTATTTCGGCCCAAAATGCATCCCGTCCACCGGGCTCGCTTCCTCGGGAAGGTTGCCCTCCTCGTCTTTGAAAGCCTCCGCCACATTGAGGTAGTACACCTGCTTTTGCTCCGCCATTTTCTGGATCGCCGCGTTGTAGCTGTCGATCTTGCTGTTGGCGTAACGCTCGTCGCCGTCCTGCTTCGATTTGGTCACCGGCAGGATGGACTGGATATAGATCACGGCGTCTGGGTGCTGTTCCTTCACCTGGTCGATAAAGGCCTCATAGGAGCTGATAAACGGATCGCGCTCGATCCAGGCGATGCCGTTGGCCCCCAGCATAATGTAGATTTTTTTTGCCTCCGGGTGCAACGCCATCGCGTCCAGCATCGTGATCATGCTGCCGTCGTCGGTGCGGATAACCTCTTTGGTGGAGATGGTCTCCGGGTTGATGCCGGTATGGGCGATCACCGTGGTGTTTTTCATAATGGCGTAGGCCTGGATGCCGTCGGTGACTGAATCCCCCACAAAAAGGGCATCGTCAAAATAATCGCTGTTGACCCGGGCGGATTCGGGGACCGCTTTGCCATAATTCGTCCCAGCCGGGGCCGCGGCTTCGGAGGAGCTCTCCGATTCCTCGCTCTCTTCCTTCTCTGGCTCTGAACTGCTCTCCTGGCTTTCCGGATCCTGGCTTTCCGGATCCTGACTCTCAGGATCCGGACTCTCCGGCGGCGCCGAAACGCTTTGGGAGGGGCCGCCGTTTTGGTCGTCATAATTTTGCCACAGGCAGGCGCCGCCAAAGGATAGCGCCACGATCAGCAGAAGCATCAGGATCACGACGGCCCCGCCGCCGCCCCGTTTCCTCCTGCCGGTATATGCGTTTCTTCTGATTCTTTCTGTCATTCCAATCTCCCCTGGATCCTCTATTTTTCTCCGGACAGCCAAAACAACCCATACAGCGCCCCTGTTGGGGCAGGCGCCGCCCGCGTTTTGGTTTTCCGGCTCTCCCTCATAGGAAATCATATCATCCCACTCAAGCACATTATACTACAGTCTTTGTTTTTTTTCATCCCCTTTCTTTGATTCCGCCCCGCTCAAAATTTTCCGTTGCGCAACAAAACAGCCCCGTTCTTTTTCTCCTTGACGGCGGGGCTTTGAGGATATATAATAGATAGCGTCTCCAAGCTGCTGGTATGGCTCAGTTGGTAGAGCAGCGCATTCGTAATGCGCAGGTCGTTGGTTGTAGTTAAGGTAAGCATCGCAAATCCCCGCAAGCATCCCCAAAAGTTCATACGCTGGTATAGCTCAGTTGGTAGAGCAGCGCATTCGTAATCAGACGGCAATAACGACCGGCAAAGCCAGAAAACCCCCGTGTTTACAGGCTTTTTCGCGCCTCACACTTGACGCAGATTCGCCATTTGACGCTCATTTGACGTTTATCACGCAAAAAACAGGGCATTCAGCCCTCACATGCTGGATTAGCTCATTCGGTAGAGCACATCACTCGTAATGATGAGGTGGTCGGTTCGATTCCGACATCCAGCTCCATAAAGACCCGCAGCACCCCGAAAAGGATGTTGCGGGTCTTTCTTTTTGCGCCGGGCAGGAACCCGGCTATTTTTATGCGCTGGTAGACTTTTTCCGTTTGAAGGCGGGCTGCGGCTTTTCGGGTACGAGGGAATCAGCGAACATTTCCGTCACCTGCGAGGCTTTTTCATCTGCCGACTTGATGATATGGGCGTAGATATTCGCGGTCGTGCTGGCTTGCGCGTGCCCCATGCGGGAGGAGACGACAATGAGTGGAGTCCCCTGCGCGATCAGGATTGAAGCGTAAGTATGCCGCAGGCTGTGAATGGTTACGTGCGGCAGACCGGAACGCTTCACGAAAGCAGCAAACCATTTCGTCAGCACATCCGGAAACACGGGCGCACCGTCGTCGCCGGTGAACACTCTGCCGTCCTTGTCTTTCCAAAAGTCGCCGCAGGCGTCCCGCTGAGCGTCCTGCCAGTCTTTGTATTCCCGCAGGAGGATGAAGACCGAGCGGGAGAGCTTCAGGACGCGATCGGAGGTGCGGTTCTTCGGCGTGTCAATGAAAACGCCCTTCCCCTTCACATAGGAGGAAGTCTGAACGACAGAAACGGTCTCGGACACGAAATCCACATCGCACCAGCGAAGACCGAGGAGCTCGCCGCGCCGCAGACCGGACATGACGTCAACCCCAATCATCGCCCGATATTTAATCGGTTCCTCCTGCAGGAGCTCCAGCATACGCCGAATATCAGCCTCATCCAAATAAGCAGCTTTATGGGCTGGCATTTTAGGAAGCTCCGCATTGACGGCGGGATTATAAGCGATATAGCCCCACTTTACCGCCTTTGTGAGAATGGAAGAAATCACACGATGGAAGGAACGAACGCTGCTCGAGGAAAGCGTTTCCCCGTGCACGTGCTGCTCTGTGAACAGCTCGGCACGCTTCCTCCCCAGAGCGGCGGCAATGGCAGCAGCGCTCTCCGGATTGATATTACTGCGCTGCATGGCTTGCTTGAGCGTGGCAAGGCTGACGCCTGCCCGCTGCGCGAATGCGGTCAGCGTTTCCGCTTGGGCTTTGACCGCAGGAGATAAATCCGCCTTGGCGCAGAATTTATCGTCCTCCCGCATACCTTCCTCGCGCAGATTGGCGTAGAAGCTGTTCAAATGACCGACGCGGAGGTCTTTCAGCTTGATGTGACCAATAGCTTGATTTATCCGAAGAAGACGCCTCCGGTACCCGTCCACGGTTTTTGCTTTGAGCTCAAGCTCGGCGTATTCCTTTAGCCAGGTTTCAGAAAAAGCCTGAAAGCGAATGCTCCCGTCCTTGGTAACCCCAGCATTTGCCCGCTCCTCAAAGAGAACCTTCTGGCGCTCAAGCTCTTTTGCCTCCTGCTTCGCCGTCATTCCGGCAGGAGGCGTCCACGTGAAGTATTGCCGGCTTTGACGACCATTGACGTCATAGCCGCAGGAGACAGCGATTTGATAACTATCCCCGCGTTTGCGTGCTGTTGCCATTGATTATCCCCTCCTCATAGAGAGCGGCCAGCAGAGCCGCCATTTCCAGTGCGTGATTGTCCGGCTTTTCGGAGATTTCCCGAATAGCCCTTGATACGGAGCTGCCCTCCTTGAGCGTCGCCGCCGCAGCCGCATAGGACGCGATCGGAGCCAGCATCGCCTTAAAGAGGCACTCCTCGACCCGCCCGAAGGCTGACTCCTCCTCTTCCCGTCCGGCGAAAAGCGCACCGTAGTCGGCAAGGCATTTCGCCATTTCACGAAGCAGCTCGCTGGCACGCATAGCGGCAAACGGAGCAGAAACCGACGTGCCCGCGTCTTGGATTTCGGAAGACAGGAAGGAGCCACGATACGGACTGATACCAAGCAGGTATTCAACGGAAACGTTGAAATACTGAGCCGCCGCATAGAGAACGGCAATATCGGCTTTGCGTTCAAAATTCTCATAAAAGCCAACGCTGCCGCGAGAGATTCCGAGACGCTGGCCAAGACCGTCCTGAGAAAGACCAGCCTCTACCCGTAATTGTTTTAACCGTTCACCGAAGCAAGCCTTCACCTGCTCGCTGATTTGAGCAACACTCATCCTGCCGCCTCCTGCACATTATTGTAGCATTAATTGTAGCTGCCGCCTTTTGTATTGACAACAGCAACAGCAAAAGGTACAATGCAAATATACCACAATTATATGCAGAAGTCAACATCAACAACAAAAATAATCAAGGCAAAGGAGGAGCTCCAATGTGTGAGATGGCATGCAATACGGACATTCGGGAAGCCGCGACTCGGTCTGGCATCAAGCTCTGGCAAATCGCCGACAGGCTGGGCATAACCGACAGCACCTTTTCAAGGAAGCTCAGAAAAGAGCTTGACCCGGAGAGCAAAAAGCGAATTATGGCGATTGTATCCAACATCGCCGAGGAGAATGACCAGAAGGTGGGGTGATAACATGGCATTGCCACGAATGAGATACCCGGAGCAGGCGCTGGAGGAACTTCGGAAGGACGATCCCGACACAGCGGTAACGCTCTCCTTCATCAGGAGGCTTGTTGCAAGCGGTAAATTACCCGTTGTAACGGTCGGAAATCACCGCCGCTTGCTCAATTACGATGCGCTGCTGGAATATCTCGCAGACCCGAATCGTGGCGAGCCGGAGGAGCCACGCGGCACCATTCGGAAGGTGCCTGAACGGGCAGGAGGAGGTGTTACATATGGCGCGACCGCGAAAGATAGGACTTGACTATTATCCGCACGATGTCGATGCGTCGACGGATCCCAAAATAGAACCCGTTGTTTTACTTTACGGCGCTGCAGGATATGCCTTCTACTTCATCCACCTCGATTACTGCTACCGATCGGACGATTTCAGTATTGATATTTCTGCGACAGAAACCGGACAGGAAATGCGCATGGTCATACAGAAAAAGATGCAAATTGATTCCGAGCTTTATGAGAAAATCCTTCAGGCGTACCTTCGGCATAAAGCGTTTGATGCTGACATCTACCAAAATACCGGAAAGCTGACAAGCGCAGGTATACAGAAACGAGCCGCAATAGTACTCGAAAAGCGGAAGCGAGAAGCAGAACGGTACAAAGTCAGTACCCCGCCTCTCGCTTCCGCTATTTCTGCCGCAGAAACCACCGCAGAAACCGCACAAAGTAAAGAAAAGAAAAGTAAAGGAAATAAAAGCATAGAAAAGAAAACCACAGCACCAGAAGGCGTGGCGGAGCCGACGCTTCAAGAGCGACAGTTTCAGGATTTCTGGGCATCTTATCCGAAGAAGGTCGGAAAGAAGGACGCTCAAAAGGCGTGGAAAAGCGCCAAGGTTGACTCGGAGCTGTTCAGTCAGATAATGAACGCTATCGGCAAGGCGAAGACCACCGAGCAATGGCGCAGAGAAGGCGGTCGCTTTGTGCCGAACCCGGCTACATGGCTGAATCAGGGACGCTGGGAGGATGAGTACGGGGAAACGCAGTCAGAAACCGATGAGCATCGCGCGACAAGCTGCCAGAACGCGGCAAAGCGCAGCATGGCAGAAAGCGGATTTCACTTAGCCGGAGAAGACAACCAGTGAGGTGAAAAGGAAAAAGCGAGAGCACCTCCCTCCAAGAGAATGCCCCCGCTCTGTGATAAACCGATATTTATTATCACAATTTTATCACATGGACGGGAGGAATGCAAGTGACGAACGAGGAACTGGCCGAGAAGGCTGCTGCTGGCGATGCCGAGAGTATGAATGCCCTCTACGCAGCCGTGGCACCGCTGGCATACACGATAATTCGAAAATACTTCCCGCTATGCGAAGGACGGCTTGCAGAACCGGAAGACCTCATTCAATGCGGATACTTCGCCGTTCATGCGGCGGCAAGGGCATTCAACCCCGGGCGCGGCGTCAAATTCAACTCGATTTTGCATTTTCACGTTCAAAACGAATGCAGGCGGGAGCTCGGCATCAGGGGAAAAAAGCAGCCAACGACGATCTCCCTCTCACAGCCGGTCAATGATGAGGAGGATATAACCCTTCAGGACACGCTGGAAGACGGGAATATGTCAATAGCCGATTACGCGGCGCTGAGCGAGCTTCAGGTTGCCGTCCGTGAGGAAGTAAACGAGCTTACGCCGCTCATGCGATATGCTGTCATTCGCCACTACTTCTTCGGAGAACAGGCTGCGCAGATCGCGCGGGAGCTCGGAAGGAGCAGGGCGGCCATATCGGAGACGCTACGCAAAGCCTTGTACCGCCTCACGTTTTCGCGCAAGTTGCAGGAGCTGTGGGCAGCATTCAGCGAGCAGGATGAGCCTTCAGTCTTTTCATCCCCTGAAGCCTACGCGCTCGCTAAAGAGGCGCAGCGAACCAGAGCCGAGGAGCAGGCGACAGAAAGTAAAATCCGCCGCGACCCACCAAAAATAACAACACAAAAGAGCGGGCTCGAATTGCTCTGACACCAAATATCATCACACAAGGAGAAAGGAAAACAAAATGGACGTAAGCAAAAGTGACCGGGCTCAAAGAAAGGCACCGGAACCGATAGAAACCCTTAACGCTATCCTTCGACGATATGCCCAAAATGAGTCTTCCGAGGAGGAAGCGGCTGCATTGCTTGACGGGATGAAGCGGTACCGGAGCAATGTACATGGATGCGCTATGAGCCGACCGTACAATGCCCTCATGCTGCGCTTTTTCGTAGATCAACCAGAATCGCCGCCACAAATCGCCGTCAGGCTTCACACAACAAAGCGGACAGCGTTCCGAGATATAGAAAAGGCGAAGCGGCACCTTGCCATATGCCTGTTTGGAATTGACGGGCTATTGCTTATCAATTCTCGTGGGAGAGGCGACAGCGAAGGACCCCCCTCTGTAAGCGCGAAGGACGTTAGAATTCTTTTGAGGAACTACCGATTATTCAACGCATTTGCAGAAGGCAACACTCATGAGCACGGTGAATCGGATCGCCAGACAGCAGCCTTAATTTTATGCAGGCAGTCCCAGCCTTGCTTCGGCAACACAGTCACCGAGGAGAGCACCAGAAGGAACAAGCAGCGCACGGCGGCTATTTGTGATTTCATCAACGAAGCCGTGCAGCGCTACAAAGCAGAGTGCATGGCATCACCGGAAGCCGAAGAAAAGCGCCGTTACCGCGTCGTTAACGAATACTACATTGACGAAAAGCGGCTCACCATAGATCGAATCTGCAGCATAGAACAAATTGAGCGAAGAACGGTATACAGAGATATTCAGCATGCGGTAAACCGGATTTCTTTTTTACTGTTTCGTTGCTTATCGGAAGGAGGTGAACACGATGGAGAATAGGTTTCTTGGAGGCAAAACGCTTGACCAAATCCGTGCAGAAGGGCGAGCGCATGACCTCGCAAACATGGAAATCAGAAGGAAGGAGGCAGAAAAGCGGCAGGAAGCAGAAGCCAAGGAGCGGGCAATGGAAAAGCCACCGGACACGGCAGTGTCAATCGCTCGGCTGCTGGAGGATTTGAGCAGAGTCCAGCCGGGGAGCGCTTATGCGCTTGGACAGGTAGTGGCGGTTTTACGCGGCACGCTTAAAGCATTAGAGAACTTGTGCATAGCACAGCAAATTCCAAAGGAAGGAGGCGAGGATAATGGCAGCCGAGGTTTATAGAATCGAAATTCCTGTTGAAGTAGACGACAAGACAAACCCCGGCATTGCGAGTGCGGAACGAAAAATGAACGCATTCGACAAATCGCTGGACAGCACAAAAAAGAAGCTGGACGAATTCAACAGGACAAAATTCAGCGTCGTAATCGACGCAGTCGACAAGGCAAGCGCGGTCGCAGAACGAATCGGAACCACGGTCAAAGGCATAGCCGGAAAAGCGTGGAAAATTACAATGAGCGTTCTCGACAAAGCAACAGCGCCAATCCGAGGAATTATCAACCTGCTGAAGAACCCGCTCATCCAGCTGGGAGCCGTAGTCGGCGTCACGGTAAGCGTGACAGACGCGATAAACACCTTCAAGGACTTTGAGGCAACGATGAGCAAGGTGCAGGCGGTCGGCGAAATGACGGCAGACCAAATCTCGGTAATCACAGCGAAAGCCAAAGAAATGGGAGCCACGACAAAATTCACGGCTACCGAGGCAGGCGAAGCCTTCACCTACATGGCACAGGCGGGCTGGTCGACGCAGGAAATGCTCGACGGCATTCAAGGCGTCCTGTCGCTTTCGGCGGCAGACGGGCTCGACCTTGCGTCCACCGCCAGCATCGTAACAGACACCCTCGCCGCATTCGGGCTTCAGGCAAGCGACACCGCGCACTTTGCGGACGTCCTCGCCAAAGCAGCCGCAGCGACCAACGTGGACGTAGCCCAGATGGGCGAGACTTTCACCTACGTCGCACCAATCGCGGGCGCGATGGGATACAGCATCGAGGACATGAGCACAGCCATCGGTCTGATGGCGAACGCTTCCGTCAAGGGAAGCATGGCAGGCACAGCCCTCAAAACAGCAATCAGCAACATGGTAACCCCGACCGACGAACAGGCAGAGCTCATGAAGGAGCTGGGCGTCAGCATGACCGACAGCGAAGGCAAGGCGAACAATTTCATGACGGTTATGACAGACCTCAGAAAAGGCTTCTCGAAGCTGAGCGAAACCGAAAAGACGGCGGCAGCGTCAACCCTTTTCGGAAGCTACGCAATGAGTGGCATGCTGGCAATCATGAACGCCAGCGAGGATAGCTTCAACAGCTTGTCAGAATCCATTGCCAACGCGGAAGGAACCGCGCAGCAGATGTCCGAGGTCATGCTCGACAATCTCGCCGGTTCTTTCACGCTACTGCAGAGCGCAGCAGACGGCGTGAAGATTTCGCTCGGACAGCGACTCTCCCCCTACCTCCGCCAGTTTGCAACATGGCTCACCGGAAAAATGCCTGCCATTCAAACAGCGGTCGGTGAGGTTATGGATTTCGTAGACGAAAAGGTGGAGTGGCTAAAAGGCACCATCAACGAATTCACCAGCGGCGAGGACTGGGAAAACGCCGACATCTGGGGAAAGATTAAAATCGCGTGGGATAAAATCGTCGCGGAGCCGTTCAGCCAATGGTGGAACAGCACCGGCAAGGCGTGGTTTGCAGAGAAAGCCGCGTCCATCGGGCAAGGCATCGGCAGTGGGCTCACAACAGGGCTCCTTGCCCTGCTCGGCGTCGACGTAAGCGACACCCTCGGCGAAGGCAAGTCAGTCGGCGCGAGCTTCCTGCAGGGCTTCAAACAAGGCTTTGACACAGAGGCAATCAGCAACGCGCTCAAGGAATGGGCAGAAAACAACAAAGAAATCGTGGCAGCCCTCGGCGTTATCCTCGGAGGCAAGCTCATAGGCGGCGTTTACAAGGGAGTCAAGGAAGCCAAGAGCCTCGTTACAGACATCAAGAACATCTTCAGCAAAGGAAGCAACAACACTCTCCCCAGCACCGGATCGGCGCTGCCGTCCGCATACACGACCACCACAATGACGGTCACCGCCAGCGTGGTCAACGTTTACGGAGCAACCGTGAACAATGCCGGGGAAATTGCAGAGACGGCTGCAAAGGTAGTCGGGCGCTTTCTTACCTCTGCTGCGGGAGGAGCTGCAGGAGCAGCTGCTATCACAGGAGGAACTGCAGCAGCGCAGGCGTTAATCACCGGAGGCACGACAACAGCCGGACTACTGACCGGAGGAGCCGCAGCAGGAGCCGGAGCTGCAGCAGCGGGCGGAACCACAATATGGGCTCCCGTCGCAGGCGTAGCCGGTGAAGCAGTATCTATCGGCACAACCACGAGCGCAGCAACCGCAGGACTCGCGAACACAGGAATAGCCCTCGGAAGCACAGCCTCCACCGTAGGAGGAGCAGCGGCTGCGGGAGCGGCAGGCTCCGCAGGCATCATTGGAGGAATCCTCGGACTCGGCTCCGCAGTAATCGACCTTTTTCAAGGCATAGGCAAGAGCAAGGAAGGCGACAGCAAAGGAGCAAAGGACGAATACGTCACATCCGGCACGAAAGCCGGTATGGTGGGCGCAGGAGCAGGCATAGGAGCCGCCGTAGGCTCCGTAGTGCCAGGCATAGGTACAGCAATCGGAGCGCTGGTCGGAGCTGGCGTAGGCGGCGTAGGTGCCCTATTAGGAGGCGACGCCGCAGGCAAGGCAATCAGCGACGGCAGCGACGAAGGCGGCTGGCTTGACAGCGCGTGGAAGGGCGTCAAGGGATTTTTCACGGACACGCTCGGAGATTTCTTCACCAAGACCGTCCCGAAGGCATGGAACAGCCTCTGGGGATCTGTCGGGAACTTTTTCACCAGCACGGTACCGACGTGGTGGGGCAACCTCACAAGCTCGGTTTCGACCTTCTTCACGGAAACCATACCGGAGAAGTGGGAAGAATTCTGGGACGGCGTCGGCAGCTTCTTCACAGAGACAATCCCATACGCGCTGGGCTACGCGACCGCAAAGGTTCAGATATTCTTCACGGAGACAATCCCCGGATTTTTCGGCGACCTCTGGGAAGGCATCAGTACCTTCTTCGGAAGCACCCTACCGACATGGGCGTCCGGAATTTGGAACGACCACATCGTGCCATTCTTTACGGAAGACATACCGGAGTTTTTCGGCGGGCTCTGGGATAGCATTTCGACGTTCTTCACGTCCACGCTTCCAACGTGGGCAAGCGGCGTCTGGAACGACCACATTGTCCCGTTTTTCACCGAAGACATCCCCGAATTTTTCAGCAACCTATGGGACAGCATAAGCACATTTTTCACCAGCACCCTGCCCACTTGGGCAAGCACGACGTGGAATGATAATATCGTGCCGTTCTTTACAGAGGACATCCCGGACTTCTTCGGAACCCTGTGGGATGGCATCAGCACATTCTTCACGACGACGCTCCCGAACTGGGCGAGCAGCCTGTGGAACGACTCAATCGTGCCGTTTTTCACGGAGACAATACCGGGCTTCTTCAGCAGCATCTGGGAAGCGGTAACGAAGTTTTTCACGGAGGCAATCCCCACACTTGCAAGCAATATCTGGAGCTCAATAAGCGGCTGGTTCAGAAGCATTGGCGACTGGTTCGGCGACGTATGGGGAAGCGTTAAATCCTTCTTCGGAGCAGGCTACAGCGCAGGAATGCAAGGGCACGCTTCAGGCGGAATCATGACAAGCCCGCATATCGGTCTTGTAGCAGAAGCCGGAGCCGAAGCAATCATACCGCTGTCGCCGAGCAGAAGAACACGCGGCATCGACCTGTGGAGAGAAACAGGGCAGCTGCTCGGAGTAAGGGCATACGCGGACGGAGGCATCGTAGGAGACGCCGAGGAGCCTGTCGAAGGCGGAATCCCCGTAGCGGTAAGCAGCGGCGGAGGAAACGGAGTCAACATCAAAATCGAGGTTACAGCCAATCCGGAATTCAGGATTGAAGGAGACGGCGGAGCCGACGAAACGGAAATCCTCGCTATTCTCAAAGCCTACATTCGCAGTATGACAGACGACATCGGCGACGAACTCGCCGAAAAGCTATCGCACATTTTCAAAAACATGCCGGTAACGGCATAGAGAGGAGGATGTGCATGAGAATCGACATCAAGGACATAACCGGAAAGATCGTCGGCGAAGTCAACCAAGAGGCAGCTTCGCGGGCAGTACGCGCAGCCAATGAGCTGCGAAATTCAGCCCAGCGAGTTTTGAAGGGACAACGCAGCGGCAAGGTCTATAGAAAGCCTTATACCAAGAAGGCAAAGTATACCGCGTCGGCTCCGGGAGAACCGCCAGCGCAAAGAAGCGGAATGCTTCGGTTAAGCTGGAAAGCGACCGCATCCTCACAGGGCGAAACGCCGACAACATTCACCGTGAAGCCAGCAATCACGACGGACATCAAATACGCACCGTGGCTTCAGGAGGGCACGCCGAAGATTAAACCGCGACCGTTCGAGGAACCCATCGTCGATGGAGCCAAGGACAAAGTCAAGGCGATCTTCAGCGAGCCGTACCTGAACAAGTGACATCACAAAGAAGGAGGACGGCAGTTTTTTTGCGTCCTCCTTCTCGCTTTCTGAGAACATTCAAAGCGGAATCCGGTATTCCGAGAAACCCCTTGCGTCGTTCCCGCTATTTGCTTAGAATGGATATGCAAGCACAAAAAGAGCCTCCTGCACCAGCGCCGGTCAAAGCAAGATGCAAGAGGCTACACACGAATCGCCGGAGCGAATCCGCACACACAGTATAGCAGACCCGCTCCGAGCATGCAAGGAGGAGCATACAATGATTATCGAGCTGAAAATCCCGAAGAAGACCAGGTACCTAATTACCATCGACCGAGACGAAACACCCGCATATGTCAGCCGCGAGCTTCAGCCAGGCATCATCACAATCATGATAACCGCACGGACACCGGAGGAGGCAGAACTTCTCCGAAAAGAGCAGAACGCCGTCCTTCGGTCGGCAGCGAGATAGGAGGAATGAACGATGAACACAGCCAACGTGCTGCACAGCGCACAAATAAGCCCCGCATGGTTCAATCAGGACGACCTCGGACAGCTGCCGCCATTGACCCGCATCCTTTTCTTTGGGCTTCGCTGCATGGCAAACGCACAGGGAGAATTGCGTGACGACCCAAATGAGATCGGAAGCAGAATACTACCACATGACCACTTATGCACCGAAGACATCGAGACCATGCTGAACGAGCTGGAACAGGCACGCCTGATCGCACGCAGCGAGCAAGAGGGCAAGCCGGTCATTCAGGTTAATGGTCTCCGAAGGAGCCGCAGGGCACGATGAGCGAGCCGCAATTTACTTAATCCCAAAAGTGTGATATACTTATAGGCGCGGAGCAGTAAAGCCCGCGCCTATTGCTGTTGATTGGAGGCTTTTATGGATAGACGAAAGGTTTATATCAGCCGATCGGCGGCTGAGAAGGAATTCACCGAAATAGCGTGCGACTGCCACATGCACGAAGGCGAGCTCCGCTACAAAAGCGGCACAGACAGATACCACAGCCTCGCCGGAGAGATTACCAGCGACGCCGAGAACGGCTTCACCTTCAGCAAGGCGAGCGGCTATGCCGCTGGCGAGTGGGAATTCAAGGAGCTGACGCTTCAGGACTTCCGCCGCAGGTATTATAAGCTGGTCGTCGGAGGAGAGGCAATCGCACTCACAATCAAGACCACCGCAGACCTTCACGAATGGTACCGGAAAGCACTCGAAGCCTAAGTGCCGCCTTACGAAAAGAAAAGGAGGATGGAGCCATGCCAGCAAGCCTATTCGGAATTGCGATGATAGCGGCAGCGGTCACCGCCGTCGCATTCGCCGTTTTGACAGTTATTCGCCTCTCCAGAGGGCGAAAAGCCGGATGGAGAAAGTATGCATTGCTTATTTCGCTGGCGCTCGGAGTGTCCTCGTTTATCGCGCTGGGGAGCACCTACGAAGCGCCTGAGACGACGTCAAGGGAGACAGGTATGGAGACGCAAGCCCCAGAAATCGCGCTGAATGCGAAGCCTGACGACGCCTTCTCGCAAGGAGGAAATTCAGCAGGCACCGATAGCACGCCCGTTATTACCGAAGAACCTGCCAAGAACACAGGCTCGGAGGGCTCCTCTGCGCCTTCAGCTTCGCAGCCGGAGACGCCGGGACATGAGCCGAGCGCATCGCCCGATACGGAAGAAGCTGTCACCACTCCTCCAGCGGCGACTCCGGAGCAAAGCGAGGAGCCGGACTACGACCTCATAATGTCAGAGCTGAAGAAGGAAGTTGCAGAAACTGCATCGGCGGCGCTTTCCGGACGGTTTGATACATCGGTCGAGCCAGAGATTGTTTTCAACCCTTATAACGGCTCCCTCCTGATCAAAGCGCAGGCTTCGGACAACCTGACTGCCAGCCTGATCAGGAAAGGGATTATCGCTGATATGCGGGATACCCTCGAAGCAATCCGCTTTGACGCAGAGGGCTTCGAGCTGCCCGCAGGGAAAGAGAGCGTCCCCATCTTCGGCATTGAAACCGTGGCGTTTAACATAACATTCCCCACAACGAATGCGAAGGGCGTGACGGAGCCGGTGATTGTTCTGAAGGCGGAGTTTTCCAAGGCAACGCTGCAGGCGATTAACTGGGAGAACAAGCTGAGCGTGAACATCGAGAAGCTGGCGGACAGCTTCTGGTACATCAACGATTGAGAATGGAGCCTTGCCTGTTGCTTATGGGCAAGGCTCCGCAGCTATCAAGCCAGCGAAATTCTGAAGTAGAGCGTTCCGGTATAGGTTCCGGGTGCGCCCGTCCCTGCTTCAAAGCAGATAGGATCAATTACCGAATTATCCAATTCGCCGTTATCGAAACGGGCAACCAGAAAATCAAGACCGTTTATGGTGTTGTTCCCGTTTTTTATCGCACAAGAAATTTTTTCCTCGCCGTTATGAAGATAGAAGTTTCCACCGTTTTCAAAAGTGCTACTCCCGTCAATAAAAACCGACACGCTTTGCCCGTATGCGATATTCATTACCGAAGCCGTAATCTCCATTTCGTTTCCTTCATTCAGGTTTATTGACGCTGGAATCATTACGGTATAATTCGCCCCGATTGTGTAGGAAACCGAGGTTGAAGCCGAGGATTGCCCCTCATTTACATAGCCGGGTACTGGCGCAGCCAAGGCTTGCGCGGGAACCGCCACGCATAAAACAACGGCAGCTAACATAGCGGATATGAGCTTTCTTTTCATGGTAATACCTCCACATTTAGTATCGTTTCGGCACCATTCAACGGTGCCAAGGAGTCAAGTGCAAAGCATTCGTAACGCAAAGTCGCGTCTTTATATGTGCCAGCTTCTAACGTTCGAGATAGCTCAACCGTTTCCAAATGCTGACCGGGCTTGATCATTCCCGACTGGTATAATTCCGTACCGTCTGAAAGAGAAAAACGAATGCGAAAGTAGCAGTTGTTTTGTTCCGGATTAAAGAATCCGACCGTCTGCTCAAGCACGCCAGCCTTCAAAGACATCATTTCAAATCCGGGTATGGCTATGCCATCTTTTGAAGCGCCAGCGATTGCAGACGCTTCATCATTCGATTGCCCTTCCAAAGTTTTCTCGGAATCGCCGTTTATGAGTTTCGTAGAATCACCTGCCAGCCCGGACCCGACCAGCACCCCAACGACGATCAGCAGCGCCGACAATAGGACAGACGCGAGAACCAGAACAAAGGGCTTGTCTTTCATAGCACCACCTCCATGAGCAAAGGATACCATCCACCCGGGGAAATGCACAGGCAAACCGGGTGGGTGATTATTTCTTCCATCTCCGAATGGTCGAATCATCCGCAGGGCAGGAGCCGCCTCCATCCTCTTGGAGCGCTGCCTCAATAACGGCTGCTTCATAATGGCGCTTTGGATGCATAAAATCGGGGAGCTCAACATGCAGAGAATCGCAAGCCGGGCACCGGAGCCGCCGAACGCGAAACCAACGCGAGACGCCCTCCGCATCGATTGAGTGCCGCCGCCGCGTATCGTAGCCAGAGAGAAGCGCTCCACATTTCGGGCAAAAATGCGCCTCCGCACTGATTACCTGATACTCTTTGCGAGCCGAATTATACCGGAGAGAAAAGCGAGATGTAAAAACCATGACCATAGCCTCCTGAACGCAGGAGACGAAGGCCACTACCGGCATAAGAGAGCAGCGGGAGGGTCCCCAGAAGCTCCTGCCGATAGTCTACTGGACAGCACGCGAAGCGCCAGCAGCCATCACCATTTTACCACTTTCGCTATTGCGTGTGGTTTTGCTCAAACGAAGACGCCCCGCTGCGGCGCAGAGGACGGCGCTGTGAGCGCGCTAAGCGGGAGGCGGGCACACGGATACCCTCAAGCACGAAAGAGCGGCCAGAGCCGCCCTGTGAAGGCCACAGCAAAGCAGCGACACCCGACGCACAATGCGCGGATGCCGCTGCTATTTGCTTGAACACCTGCTATACAAATCCACCCGGTTTGCCTGTTCATTCCTGAAGGCGCACGGTACAATACTCTCAAGGTTACGTCTGATAAACGCCAGAGCATAACAGGGCTTTCCCTGCTGACGAAAAGCAGACAAAACAGGGACAGCACAGGGACAGCCAGAGGCAGCCGCCGAGAGCTTCCCCGAACAGCAGGAGGAAGGACGATATGGCGTGGGTACAGTACACATCAACAAAGAATACCGGAAAGCGATGGGGCGTCACTTCTGCGTGGGTCTCCGTGCTTTGCAGCCAAGGTCGCGTTGAAGGAGCCGGTAAGGTCGGCAGGATATGGATTATACCTTCAGACGCCGAGAAGCCGGAGGACATGCGAGTGTGGAACGGTCGCTGGAAGAAGCACCGAAGACCACGCCGGAGATAGAGACTATCGCCGAGGACACAACCCGCAGGTGAAGGCAGCGCCACGGGAAAGGGCACCCAGAATGCAGTAGAGCGTGACGCAACGCCTGACGCTCGTTTGACGTTTATGAGCGTCAAACCACACAAAAGCAGATTGCAACAGACGGCGAGTGACACCGCGTAAACCCTTGCAAATAGGGCTTTTTTGAAGCAGATTAAAACAGACAAAATCGCGGAGTTTGAATTCCGCCGTGGGAGGTATCGCGTGCATGGCCGGTGAATGGATAGCTCCCACGGCCATGTTTAT